>DALZZG010000001.1:0-130009 GCA_031987665.1 Stenotrophomonas sp.
TTCCCACGATTCGCCCGGCGGCCTGGCTGCCGCGCTCGCCGCCCGTCCATCCCCCAGCCGCGCCGTGCCGGTGGCCAGCGAGGCGGTGATGGACGTGCTGGGCAAGCTGCAGACCAGCGCAGCACCGGCTGGCACCCGCCGCAGCATCGGTGACATCCACGGCGCGCTGCTGTCGCAGATCAAGGCCGAGCACGGTCCGTCGGCGGCCCTGTCGCCGCAGGACACCGACACCATGGATCTGCTGGGCATGCTGTTCAGCCAGATCCAGCGCGAGGTCCGCAACGAAGGCCCGGCCACCGACCTGCTCACCCAGCTGCAGGTGCCGCTGCTGCGCGCCGCCATCAGCGATCCGGAATTCTTCCAGCGCGACCAGCACCCTGCCCGCGAGCTGCTCAACGCCGTGGCCGAATCCGGCGCGGTGTGGCTCAGCGATGACGACAGCGACCCGGTGCTGCTGCAGAAGCTCAACGAAGCCGTCACCACGGTGGTCAACGACTACCAGGGCGACGAGGAAGTCTTCAATGACGCCAACCAGCGCATCCAGTCCCACCTGCGCGCGGCGGCCCGTCGCGCCGAGGTCACCGAGCGGCGCCAGATCGAAGCGGCGCGCGGCAAGGAGCGTCTGGAGGCCGCCAAGCAGCTGTCCACCCGCACCATTGAAGCGGTGTGCGACGAAGGCGCTTCGCCGAAATTCGTGCAGACCCTGCTGCGCAAGGCATGGTCGGACGTGCTCACCCTCACCCTGCTGCGCCAGGGCGAGGATTCGGAAGAATGGAAGCAGCGCGAGCAGGCCACGCGCCGCATCAACGAGATCACCTCCCAGCCCGCAGGCGGCGCGCCGGACATCGCCTTTGGCGATGAAATCGAGCAGGCGCTGCAGCAGGTGGGCTACCACCGCGATGAAGCCGGCGCCATCGCGCGCCGTCTGTCCACGCCCGGTGGCGAAGACGATGTCACCTCCAAGACCGAGCTGACCGCCAAGCTCAAAGCGCGCGCGCGCCTGGGCGAAGCCGGCGAGCGGGACGAGGAAGAGGAACAGCGCCGTCGCGATACCCAGCCCGAGCGCACCGCCACCGAAGAGGCGCATTACCGGCAGCTGCGCACGCTGCCGTTCGGCACCTGGTTCGAGTTCTCCATCAACCAGCAGGGTGACACCCGTCGCCAGCGCCTGTCCTGGTACAGCCTGATCACCGACAACGCGCTGTTCGTGAACCAGCGTGGCCAGAAGGTGGCCGAGCACTCGCTGGACAGCCTCGCGCGCATGATGGGCAAGGGCCAGCTGCGCATGGTCACCGAAGACCGTGGCCGCCTGATCGACCGCGCCTGGCAGGCCACGCTGCGTGCACTGCGCTCGCTCGCAGGCAACACCGCTGCACCGGAGGAAACGGCATGATCACCGAAACCCGCCGCGCCCCCCGCATGCCCGTGCCGGACATGGTGCCGGTGCGCGACCAGATGACCGAAACAGTGATCGGCCAGCTCAGCAACATTTCCGAAAGCGGCATGCTCCTGCTGGTTTCGGCACAACTCACCGACGACGCGCTGTACCAGCTGCAGTTCACCATCCCGGACGGGCGTGGCAGCTTCCAGAACATCGACGCGGGCGTGCATCTGCTGTGGCGTGAACCGGCGCATGCCCCTGACCAGCACTGGGTGGGCTTCCGCTTCCTGACCATGGACAAGGCCCAACGCGAACAGCTCGCCAAATGGATCGAGAGCCGCCTTCCCACTTCCTGAGTGACGAAACCGGCACAGCACCGCTTGGCGGATTGCGGCAGAATCGTGGCCCCGTACCACCTTTCCAAGCGAGCCACGCGATGAACCTGCAAGACCCCGGCGCCCTGTATTCCAATCATCTGAGCGAGCTCATCCGCCGCGCCGATGCGGCGCTGGCGCGTGGTGGCTTCGAGCACCTGGTCATTCCCAGCGGCACTCTGCATTATCAGGCCTTCGACGACCGCGACTACGCGTATGCGGTCAACCCGCTGTTCAAGACCTGGCTGCCGCTGACCCGCCTGCCCAACAGCTGGATCGTCCACACCCCCGGCAAGCGCCCGACGCTGGTCTACTACCAGCCGTTCGACTACTGGCATGCCGTGCCGGCAGCGCCCAGTGGCTGGTGGGTGGAGCATTTCGACATCCACATCATCCGCAAACCGGACGAAGCGCTGGCGCTGCTGCCGAAGGATGCCGCGCGCTGCGCCATCATCGGCGAGCCGCAGAGCGCGCTGGGTGGCTTCGTGCCCAACAATCCGCCTGCGGTGATCAGCTATCTGGACTGGTGCCGCGCGTACAAGACGCCCTACGAGATCGCGCTGATGCGCCAGGCGCAGGTGATGGCGGTGCGTGGCCATCGCGCCGCCGAAGCCGCGTTCCGCAGCGGTGCCAGCGAGTTCGCCATCCACATGGCCTACTGCAGCGCCGTGGGCCAGGACGCCAATGACCTGCCGTACGGCAACATCGTCGCGTTGAACGAACACGCCGCCGTGCTGCACTACACCGACCTGGGCCGCACCGTGCCGCAGCCGCTGCGCAGCTTCCTGATCGATGCCGGCGCTTCGGCCAACGGCTATGCCAGCGACATCACCCGCACCTACGCGGCAACCGGCAATGACGAATTCCAGGCACTGATCGACGCGGTGGATGTCGCCCAGCTGGGCATGTGCGCGGCCGTGCGCAACGGCTTCGACTACAAGCAGCTGCATGTGGACGCGCACCTGTCCTTGATGGGCATCCTCAAGGACTTCGGCGTGATCACGGTTTCACCGGAAGCGGCCCTGGCCACCGGCGTCAGCGCGGCGTTCTTCCCGCACGGCATCGGCCACCTGCTCGGTGCCCAGGTCCACGATGTGGCCGGCTTCGCCGCCAGCGATGCCGGTGGCCGCGTCGAACCGCCGGCAGGTCACCCGTACCTGCGCCTGACCCGCACGCTGAAGCCGGGCATGGTGGTCACCATCGAACCGGGCCTGTACTTCATCGACATGCTGCTGGATGAAGTGAAGCAGGCTGGCAATGCCGCCAGCATCAACTGGGACCGCGTGGATTTCTTCCGCCCCTACGGCGGCATCCGCATCGAAGACAACGTGCTCTGCACCGAAGGCGACGCGGACAACCTCACCCGTCCGGTGTTTGCTGCAGCGGAGTAAGACCTTGCTCCCTCCCTTGTGCAAAGCACAGGGGAGGGTTGGGGAGGGGTAAGCCTTCGTGCTGCTGCCCTGCCTCTATCGATCAAAAGGCACAAGCGAAAATCACCCCTCCCCCGCCCTCCCCTTCGCCTACGGCGAAAGGGAGGGAGTAGCGCCCTGCCAATCTTTGTGTGCGTAGTGAAAGGCCTCGACCTCTCTCTTGTGCGCAGCACTGGTGAAGGCGCAGCGCATTGCCCCCTCCCTTTCGCCGCAGGCGAAGGGGAGGGATGGGGAGGGGTAAACCGCTCTTGTCTTGCTTGAACCGAAGCCGCGCTCAACGCGCAGCCATGAACGCCTCTATCTCGTCCGCGCTGCGTTCCAGCGCCCCGGTCAGTACATGGTGGCCCGTGTCGGTGATGAGCACATCGTCCTCGATGCGGATGCCGATACCGCGCCAGCGCGGGTCCACGTCGCGGTCATCGGGTGAGATGTACAGGCCCGGCTCGATGGTGAAGACCATGCCCGGCTCCAGCAGCCGCGATTCACCGACCACCTTGTAGTCACCCACATCGTGCACGTCCAGCCCCAGCCAATGCCCGGTCTTGTGCCGGTAGAAGCGCTGGTAATGCCGCTCGATGATGTTCTCTTCCAGATCACCCTTCAGCAACCCCAGCCGCAGCAGGCCGTCGGTCAGCACTTCCACCGCGGCCAGATGCCCTTCCTCATACGGAATGCCCGGCTGTGCCTGTTCCAGCGCCGCCACCTGCGCCGCCAGCACCAGATCGTGCAGCACGCGCTGCTCCTTGCTGAAGCGCCCGTTGACCGGGAAGGTGCGGGTGATGTCGCAGGCGTAGCCCAGGTATTCGGCACCGGCGTCGATCAGCACCAGATCACCGTCCCGACTGGCGCTGCGGTTGTCGCGGTAATGCAGCACACAGCCATTGGCACCCGCACCGACGATGCTGTTGTAGGCCGGGCACGCATCGTGCAGGCGGAACTCACGCTCCAGTTCGGCCTGCAGCTCGTATTCGTGGATGCCCGCACGCGCGGCACGCATCGCGGCACGGTGCGCACGCACGCTGATATCGGCGGCGGTCTGCATCAGCGCCACTTCGTCGGCGGACTTGTACAGGCGCTGTTCGTGCAGCAGGTAGCCCAGCTCCAGAAACTCATGCGGCGGCTGCGCGCCGTGACGTACCTGCGAGCGCACGCGGTTCACCCAGCCGATCAGCTTCAGGTCGAAATCCGCATCGCGGCCGAAGTGGTAGTAGACGCGCGAACGCCCTTCCAGCAGTCCCGGCAGGATGTCGTCCAGATCCTCGATGGGATAGGCGTCGTCCATGCCGTAGCGCGACACCGCGCCCTCCTGCCCTTCGCGCGGGCCGTCCCACGCTTCGCGGTCCGGGTCGCGCTCACGGCAGAACAGGATCACCTCACCGTGGCGCCGCCCCGGAATCAGCACCAGCACCGCCTCCGGTTCCTGGAAGCCGCACAGGTACCAGAAATCCGAATCCTGCCGGTAGGGGTAGTACGTGTCATTGCTGCGCACGCGCTCGCGCGCGGCGGGCAGCACCAGGATGGCGTCGTCGCCGGCTGCTTCCATCAACTGACGGCGGCGGCGGGCATATTCGGCGGGCGTGATCCCGGACAGTCGCTTCATGGTGCTCCTCAGTTGAGGCGCTGGCGGTGGCGCGCGCCCATCACGCAGTCGCCGTGCAGCAGCAATGCAGCCACACGCACGAATTCCTCGATCTCGGCCAGCGCGTCCTCGTCCTCGTCGGCGCTGTCGAACTCGTCGCTGGAGGACTGGGCCAGACGCGCCAGATCCTGCAGGGCCTCCTCGCCCTCTTCGCTCAGCGCGGGGCGCTTGCCCGAGGCCAGGCCAAAGCCGCCAAGGAAGGCACGGCACCAGTCGAACAATGCATCGGTACGCGCCTGCAGCGTGGCACCCGGCTCGGCCAGCACCAGCTCGAAAGCGAAATCACGGTCTTCCAGCTGGGTCACCGTGGCCTGACGCAGGCGGTCCAGCACGCTGTCCGGCTCGGGCGTGGGCAGGCCGTCATCGGCCAGCACCTTGGCCGGCCAGGCCTGCAGGTCATCGCCGCCAGCGGCCAGCCAGCCAGTGAGCGCGCCGTGCAGTTCGGCCGGGGAAGCACCCAGGCCCAGCGACTGGCTGGCCTGGTGGATGTCGTTGACGACAGGAAGATCGGTCATGTCACAGGTCTGTAAAGCGGAAAGGACCGCCGCGACAGCATGCAGCGGCAGAGGCCGCACAGTGTAACAACCGTGCAGTGGGTGCCATCTTGACCGGCCATCACCGCCATGCCTATCGTGCGGGTCATGGATGCCTTCGACCCCGCTGGACAGCTTGTCTCCCTCGCCGCCCGTTTCGAGCTGCTGCTCGAACGCAACCAGCGGCTGGCCGAAGAGAACCGCAGCCTGCGCCAGCAGCAGGAGCAGCTGATCAGCGAGCGCTCGCAGCTGCTGACCAAGAACGAACAGGCCCGCTCGCGGGTCGAAGCCATGATCACCCGCCTGAAGTCGCTGGAGCAGCACACATGAGCCAGAACGAGCCGGTCAGTGTCCGCATCCTCGACCGCGAATACACCGTTGGTGTCGAGCCGACCGAACGGGACAGCCTCACCGCTGCCGCGCGCATGCTCGACGCAAAGATGCGTGAGATCCGCGGCAGCAATCGCATGGCCGCGGTAGACCGCATCGCCGTGCTGGCCGCACTCAACCTCGCACACGAACTGCAGCTGGTACGCGACGAGCAGGCCGCGCAGCAGCAGCGTTTCCAGACCGCGTTGAACGATCTCAACCGGCGTCTGGACGTCGCCATCGACAACGCGCGCTGAGCACACCGTCCGCAATCCCGCGCATTGAGGCATCTGAGCCGCTCAGGCATGTGAGCACCCGCGCAGCTGAATCGGTGACATCAACCTGAAAACAGGCTGCACCTGCGCGCGCAACCTCGCTATACTGGCCTCGCGTTCTCTGCTGTGAACGACGGCGTGTGCAAACATTCGCCTTGTCCCTTAATTACGACCACGGGGGCGCGACGGAGCCGGGTGTGCAAGTCCGCCTTGTAGCGGGAAGCCCGATGGCCCCCCAGCGTTCCCACTTGAACCCCGGGTTCAAGGTCGTTTCGCACGCATCGTCACCGCGGAGAATGCAATATTCCAGAACGGCGCCCCCAGGGCGCCGTTCTTTTTTATGCCGTTCCTGCCCCGTGGAGAAACAAGCGCGGGTAAGCAACGATTGATTCCGCCACGCATCACCCGCACCCTCTGCGCAGTTCCTCTCCATCTGGAAAGGCGCATCGATCACGCCAGAGCCTTCCCACGCCGATGACCAACGACCCGCGCCAGACCCTTCGCCAGCAACTGCGCCAGCAGCGGCGCGACATTCCTGCCGCGCAGCGCATCGCGGCTGCCGAGACGCTGGCCGACAACCTGCTGGCGCTGCCATTCGCAGATGTGAGCGGCCCGGTAGGCGGCTACTGGGCGATGGATGGCGAAATCGCGCTGCACCGCTGGCAGATGCAGCTGCCGTCGCAGCAGACCTATTGCCTGCCGGTGTTGCACGGCAAGCTGCTGCGCTTCGCGCCGTGGCGGCCCGGTCAGGCGCTGGTGAGCAATCGGTACGGCATTCCCGAGCCGGACGTGGACCCCGCGCAGGCCTTGCTGCCAGAGCAGATGGCGCTGGTCGTGGCACCGCTCGTGGGCTACGACCAGCACTGCCGGCGGCTGGGCATGGGAGGCGGCTGGTATGATCGCAGCTTCGCATTCCGGCAGCGCCAGCCCGCGCCGCCGTGGCTGGTCGGGGTAGGTTTTTCCGCCCAGCAGGTGCCGTCACTGCCGGTCGAGGACTGGGACGTGGCGGTGGATGCCATCTGTACCGAGCTGGGCACTCTCTACCCGGAACCGTTGAACGCATGACCGCCCGCAAGCGCTATTGGCTGATGAAGTCCGAACCGGACGCCTTTTCCATCGACGACCTGCAGCGCGTGGGTACCGAACCCTGGAACGGCGTGCGCAACTATCAGGCGCGTAATTTCATGCGCGATGGCATGAAGGTGGGTGACGGCATCCTGTTCTACCACTCCAACACCAAGGTGCCCGGTATCGTCGGGCTGGCCACGGTGGCCAGCGCGTCCTACCCGGACGACACCCAGTTCGATCCGAAATCGGATTATTACGACCCCAAGAGCACGCGCGAGGACCCGCGCTGGATGCTGGTGGACGTGGCGTTCGACCGCAAGCTGGCGCAGGTGATCGCGCTGGATGAAATCAAGCAGCATGCAGACGCCCTCGGCGAAGGCTTCCCGCTGACCGCCAAGGGCAACCGCCTGTCGGTGTTCCCGGTGACCGCCACGCAGTGGAAGCAGCTGCTCGCGCTTGAGAAAAAATGATCTGACGTCCCGATCACGACTCTCCCTTCCCAACTCCCTGACCCTGTCCTGAAAAACCATGTCCGAAGCCAAGCGCCTGGCCGCCGAAAAAGCCATCGAGTACGTTGAAAAGGGAATGATCGTCGGTGTCGGCACCGGCTCCACCGTGGCCTATTTCATCGAGGCGCTGGCGCGCATCAAGGACCAGATCGAAGGTGCGGTGTCCAGCTCCGAGCAGAGCACCGCCCTGCTCAAGGGCCACGGCATCGAGGTGATGGACCTGAACCACACCGGCCAGCTGTCGCTGTATGTGGACGGCGCCGACGAGTGCGATGGCAACAAGAACCTGATCAAGGGCGGCGGTGCCGCGCTGACGCGCGAGAAGATCATCGCCGAAGCCAGCAAGAAATTCGTCTGCATCGTGGACCCGAGCAAGCTGGTCAAGGTGCTGGGCAAGTTCCCGCTGCCGGTGGAAGTGATCCCGATGGCACGCAGCCTGGTGGCCCGCGAGATCCTGGCCCTGACCGGCGGCCAGCCGGTGTGGCGCGACGGCGTGGTCACCGACAACGGCAACCTGATCCTGGACATCCACAACCTCTCCATCACCGACCCGGTGAAGCTGGAGCAGCAGATCAACCAGATTCCGGGCGTGGTCACCGTTGGCCTGTTCGCACGCCGTCCGGCCGATGTGGTCATCATCGGTGGCGAGCCGCCGCAGGTACTCTGATACGGCAGTCCGCCGCACCACGCGAGGATGGCGCCCTGTCCTCCTCGCCGTGCTTCGGCCCCTGCACCGGCTGCATCATCGCAGCGTCACTTTCACCCATCACGGCCCACACCCATGAACCTGATGCGCTCGCTCCTGCTGCTGCCCCTGCTCGCCCTGGCCGGTTGCGCCAGCGCCGACGGCAAACACTGGGTGGAACTGGCCGGCAGCCGCTACCAGGTGGAACTGGCGCAGAACGATGAAACCCGCGCACGCGGGCTGATGTTCCGCGAGCAGATGGATGCCGACCACGGCATGTTGTTCATCCACGACTACCAGGAGCCGCAGGCCTACTGGATGAAGAACACCAAGCTGGCGCTGGACATCCTGTACTTCGACAGCGAGCGCCGCCTGGTCAGTCAGCAGCGCGACGTCCCCCCCTGCTCTGCCGGCAATGCCTGCCCGCCTTACCCCAGCGTCAAACCGGCCCGTTACGTACTGGAACTCAATGCCGGGCAGGCCGCGAAGCTGAAACTGCAGGACGGCGCCGAGCTGACCTTCGGCCCCGGCATCCCCACGGGAAATTGAACCGCCTGAACGCCCGGCCTTGAACCGGGCCCACTTTGCCCGCAGTCTTGGGGCATGGCCGATACCCGCATAATTCTTCCGCAGTGGGACGAGCTGGCAAATCTGCCTGATGAGGCATTGCCGCTGCTGCCTACCGCGCTGCTGATCGCACGCGACGAATACCCGGCGCTGGATCCGGCCGAGTACGACCGCATGCTGCAGGCACATGCCGACCACCTGCGCGTGGAGGTGGACGCCACCCGCGAGTGGCCGCGCAAGATCGCCGCCATCAACCACCATTTGTTCAACGAGGTGGGCTACAGCGGCGACAACGACGAATACTACGACCCGCGCAACAGCTACCTCAACGAGGTGTTCGAGCGCCGCCTGGGCAACCCGATCTCGTTGGCACTGGTGCAGATCGAGGTTGCGCGGCGCCTGGGCCTGCCGCTGGAAGGCATCTCTTTCCCCGGGCACTTCCTGGTGCGGCTGCCGGTGGACGACGGCGTGCTGATCATGGACCCGTTCAATGGGGGTCGCCCGCTGGGCGTGGACGAACTGCGCGAACGCGCGCAGTCCAATCTGGGCGGACAGGCACCGGACGACAGCGTGCTGGCACAGATCCTCGACCCTGCCCCGCACCGCGCCATCCTGATGCGCATGCTGCGCAACCTGCACGGTGTCTATGCCGAGCGCGGCGAATGGAACCGCGCCGCGCGCAGTGCCGACCGCATCCTAAAGCTTGCCCCCGAGCAGGCCGACGCCGTGCGCGACCGTGGTCTGGCCTACCTGCAGCTGGAACATCTGGCCGGCGCCCGCACCGACCTGGGCCGCTACCTGAAGATGGAACCGGAAGCCACCGATGCCGGCAGCATCCGCGACCAGCTCATCGAAATCGGCGGCGAACGTCCAAGGCTGCATTGAGGCTCTTGTCCCGTGCGCAGCACAGGGCCACAGGCAATCAACACCACCTGCCCCCTCTCTTGTGCGCAGCACAGGGGAGGGCTGGGGAGGGGTAAGCCGTTCGCAGCCATGCTCGCGGTTCGCCGGATTCCGCAGGCTGCACCTGCAAGCCCGCGAACAGCACCCTCATCCCAACCCTTCTCCCGCAGGCGGGAGAAGGGCTCAAGCACCTTGTCGCCCGGGTAAGCGCCAGCGCACCCGGGAACGCGCACATCCAACCGTCGCCAGCAACACTTGCAATCCGCCGAAAGCCCCGGGTGCGCGTTGCTTACCCGGGCTACGCGAGGGCGCGTACGCCGCGCGTCACTCCAGCTCGATCATCTCGAAATCGTCCTTGGTCACGCCGCAGTCCGGGCAGGTCCAGGTGTCGGGTACGTCTTCCCAGCGCGTGCCCGGCGCGATTCCGTCTTCCGGCAGGCCATCGGCCTCGCGGTAGATGAAACCGCAGACGACGCACATCCAGTTGCGGAAGGTGGAAGCCGGGACATTGGACATCGGGGATAATCACCATCTGAAGAAGCGGCAACGATTGTCACACCCCCACCGCCGCACCGGTAGCCATCCATGTCCCAGAACCCCTCCGCCGCACGCGGCGTCTACCTGATCACGCCCGACGAGACCGACAGCGCCCGCCTGCTGGCGCGCGTGCGGCCGCTGCTGCCCGGCATCACCTGGCTGCAGTACCGCAACAAGGCCGTGGACGCGCCCACACGCCTCGCGCAGGCGCAGGCGCTTCAGGCACTGTGCAGTGAGGCGGGCGTGCCGCTGATCATCAACGACGAGCCCGCGCTTGCGTTGCAGGTAAGCGCAGCCGGCGTGCATCTGGGTGAGGACGATGGCGACATCGCCGCCGCACGCGCCCTGCTGGGGCCGCAGGCGCTCATCGGCGCGTCCTGCTATGACCAGCTGGAGCTGGCCCGGCGTGCGGTGGCGGCGGGCGCCAGCCATGTCGCCTTCGGCGCCTTCTTCCCCAGCCGCAGCAAGGCCACTACCCGGCAGGCCTCACCGGATCTGCTGCGGCAGAGCGCCGCGCTGGGCGTGCCGCGGGTGGCCATCGGCGGACTGACGCCGGACAATGCCAGACCCATCGTGGAGGCAGGGGCCGATCTGATCGCGGTGATCAGCGGTGTGTTCAGCGAACCCGACCCGGTGGCGGCGCTGGCCGCCTACAACCGTTGTTTCGAGCGCGTTTGAGCCCCATCTCTTCCTGCGTCCGTAAAGATGCACGCACAACCGGAGATGATGCAGGCACTGCCTGCCGTCATCCCACCCCCTCTCCCGCTTGGAAAGGGGCTTTGATCCAACACACAGGAGCTTCGCAATGAACCACGCCCAGTCCCACGCCCTGTTCCAGCGCGCGCAGACGCTGCTGCCCGGTGGCGTCAATTCGCCGGTGCGTGCGTTCAAATCGGTGGGCGGCGAGCCGTTCTTCGTTCAGCGCGCCGATGGTGCCTACCTGCATGACGTGGACGGCAACCGCTACATCGACTATGTCGGCTCATGGGGCCCGATGATCGTCGGCCACAACCATCCGGCGGTGCGCGAGGCGGTGCAGCAGGCCATCGGCAACGGCCTGTCGTTCGGCGCGCCCTGCCCGGCCGAAGTGACCATGGCCGAGACCATCACCCGGCTGGTGCCGTCCTGCGAGATGGTGCGCATGGTCAACTCCGGCACCGAGGCCACGCTGTCGGCCATCCGGCTGGCGCGCGGTGCCACCGGCCGCAACCGCATCGTCAAGTTCGAGGGCTGCTACCACGGCCACGGTGACTCGTTCCTGGTGAAGGCCGGCAGCGGCATGCTCACGCTCGGCGTGCCCACCTCGCCCGGCGTGCCCGCAGGCCTGAGCGAACTCACCCTCACCCTTCCCTACAACGATTTCGACGCGGCCACCGCACTGTTCGAGCAGCAGGGTGCCGACATCGCGGGCCTGATCATCGAACCGGTGGTGGGCAACGCCAACTGCATTCCGCCGCGCGAAGGCTATCTGCAGCACCTGCGCGCGCTCTGCACGCAGTACGGCACGGTGCTGATCTTCGACGAAGTGATGACCGGTTTCCGCGTGGCATTGGGCGGCGCGCAGGCGCACTACGGGATCACCCCGGACCTCACCACCTTCGGCAAGATCATCGGCGGCGGCATGCCCGTAGGTGCCTATGGCGGTCGTCGTGAGCTGATGTCGCAGATCGCACCTGCCGGCCCCATCTACCAGGCAGGCACGCTGAGCGGCAACCCGGTGGCGATGGCGGCAGGCCTCGCGATGCTGGAGCTGATCCAGCAGCCGGGTTTCCACGACAGGCTCGCCGCCACCACCGCCACGCTGTGCGATGGGCTGGAGGCGGCCGCACGCGATGCCGATGTGGCTGTCACCACCAACCGTGTCGGCGCGATGTTCGGCCTGTTCTTCACCAACGAGAAGGTGGAGACCTACGCACAGGCCACGGCGTGCGACATTCCGGCATTCAACCGCTTCTTCCACGCCATGCTGGAGCGCGGCGTGTTCCTTGCGCCGTCAGCGTATGAAGCAGGCTTCCTGTCCAGCGCGCACGACGATGCAGTGATCGAAGCCACTCTGGCCGCCGCACGCGAAGCCTTCAAGGTCGTTGCCGCAGGCTGATCCGCGTAATGTCGTGATACGACGAAGGCCGGCAATGCCGGCCTTCGCTTTGAGCGCAACCTGTAGTCCGGGTAAGCGCAGCGCACCCGGGGCTCTTCGCGGTGCACCTGAGCTACCGCCACCTGTTGCTCCGCGCTGCCCCGGGTGCGCTTGCGCTTACCCGGGCTACGGGTTGCGGGCACCGGCTGCGATACTTGGCCATCTGCCACGACCACCACCGCGATGCCCGCTCCCCACGCACTGCTGCTCGATTTCGATGGGCTGCTTGCCGACTACGACCACCGTCGCTTTCTCGCCGTGCTGGCCGAGCGCAGCCAGCGCGCGTCAGAAGAAGTGGATGCCGCACTGCGTGTCGAGGGAATGGAGCTGGCGCATGCCCGCGGCGAGCTGGATGCAGCGCAGCTCCTGCAGGCGTTGAACGAACGGTTGGACAGCACGCTGCAGGCCGACGACTGGCATCAGGCGCGACGGGCGGCAACCACGCCACGCCGCGACTGCATCACGCTGCTGCACAGGCTGTCTGCCGACGCACAGGTCGCCATTCTCACGAACAACGGCGCGCTGACCCTACCCGTCATCGAACACCTGCTGCCCGGGCTGCGCGTACTCGGCAGCGCCACGCTCGGCGTGCGCAAGCCTGATCCACGCGCCTACCTGAACGCCTGTGCCACGCTCGGCAGTGACCCCGCGCGCACGGCGTTCGTTGATCACCTGTTCCGCAACGTACAGGGCGCGCGCGCCGCCGGTTTACTGGCTGATACCGCCCATCACGCACAGTCACTGCGCCGCCTGCTGCGGCGCTGGCATCTGCTTTCCTGAGCCCGGGCGCGCTTCGCGTTCCCGGGCTGCCGACTACACGGACGCGGCTTACTGCCCGCGTGCGGCCATATACGCGGCAATCGCCTCGCGCACGCGCTTTAGGCCTTCGGCCACTTCCTCGTCGGTGATGTTCAGCGCCGGCACGAAGCGCAGCACGCTGGTGCCCGCCTGCAGGATGAGCACCTGCTTCTCCGCCGCCAGATCCAGCAACGTACCGATGTCCGCCACGTAATCGGGCTTGAGCACCGCGCCGATCATCAGGCCCATGCCGCGCACCTGCTCGAACACGCCGAACTCCTGGCCGATCGCCTCCAGCCCCGCCTTCAGCGCGGCGGACTGCCGCTGCACATTGGCCCTGATCTCCTCAGACGCCAGCTTGCGCAGCGCCACGCGCGCCACTGCTGCCGCCAACGGATTGCCACCGAAAGTGCTGCCGTGCGCGCCGACACCCATCACATCAGCTACCTTGGGGCCTGCCAGCATCGCGCCGATCGGGAAGCCGCCACCCAGCGCCTTGGCCAGAGTCACGATGTCCGGCGTGACACCCCAGTTCCAGTGCGCGAACAGCTCACCGGTGCGGCCCATGCCCACCTGGATTTCATCCAGCACCAGCAGCGCATCGTGCTGGTCACACAGCTCACGCGCGCGGCGCATGAACTCCGCACTGGCCGGCATCACGCCGCCCTCGCCCTGCACCGGCTCGAACATCACCGCGGCCACGTCGCCGCCGGCCATGGCCTGCTCCAGCTGCGCCACGTCGTTGAAATCCACATAGCGGAAACCACCCGGCAGCGGCTCGTAGCCTTCCTGGTACTTGGGCTGCGCGGTGGCGGTCACCGTGGCGAGGGTGCGGCCATGGAAGCTGCCACGGAAGGTCACGATGAAGCGCTTCTCCGGCGGGCGCCCCTGGCTGGCAGCCCACTTGCGCACCAGCTTGATCGCCACCTCGTTGGCCTCAGCACCGGAATTGCACAGGAACACGCGCTTGGCGAAGCGCGAGGCGTCCACCAGCTCCTGCGCCAGATGCAGCGGCGGCTCGCTGTAGAACATGTTGCTGGTGTGCCAGAGCTTGTCGGCCTGGGCCAGCAGCGCGGCCTTCAGGTCCGGATTGTTGTGGCCCAGACTGCACACGGCGATGCCCGCCGCCAGGTCGATGAACTCGCGCCCCTGCGTGTCCCAGACGCGTGCGCCCTCGCCGCGCTCCAGCACCAGCTGGCGCGGGCGGTAGACCGGCAGGTAGTAGTTGGACAGGGACAGCAGCGGTTCGGCGACGGCGGTCATGGCGTTCCAGTGGATGCGGTGTGAATGCTCCATTGTCCTCCAATTCCCCCGGCCTGCGGCACAATGCCGCCCATGCGACTGTTCTCCACCCCCCAACTGAACCCCGCCACCGATACCGGCTGGCGCCGGCGCTGGTTCGACATCATCTACCGGCACGACGCCGGCATGCCGCGCAACTTCGACCTGCTGCTGGTCTATGCCATCGTCGCCAGCGTGCTGGTGGTGATGCTGGACAGCGTCCAGCGCATCCACCAGAGCTGGGCGTCATGGTTCTACGTGGTCGAATGGGGCTTCACCATCCTGTTCACCGCTGAGTACATCCTGCGGCTGGTGGTGGTGCGCAAGCCGCTGCGCTACGCCTTCAGCATCTGGGGCATCATCGACCTGCTGGCGATCCTGCCCACCTACCTGTCCTTCTTCATCCCCGGCGCGCAGAGCCTGCTGGTGGTGCGCGTGCTGCGCATCCTGCGCGTGTTCCGCATCCTCAAGCTCACCCGCTACATCGAGGAAAGCGGCCTGCTGATGACCGCGCTGTGGCGCAGCCGGCGCAAGATCCTGCTGTTCCTGTTCATGGTGATCAGCATCGCCATCGTCGCCGGCGCGCTGATGTACGTGATCGAAGGCCCGAGCCGTGGCTTCAGCAACATCCCGGCCAGCATGTACTGGGCGGTGGTGACCATGGCCACGGTGGGCTTCGGCGACATCGTGCCGCAGACCACGCTGGGCCGCTTCGTCACCTCGGTGCTGATCCTGATCGGCTACAGCATCCTGGCCGTACCCACCGGCATCTACACCGCCGAACTGGCCAGCACCATCCGCCGCAGCGAAACCGCCCACCGTCGTCGCGACAACCGCGCCTGCGTGGTCTGCGGCCACGAAGGCCACGAAACCGGCGCCGTCTACTGCAACCGCTGCGGGCATGAACTGCCGGAGCATGCGGATCTTTGAGGTAGGGAGCTGGGACGCGGGGAACTGGGACGCTGGGACGCAGCGAACCGGGAACCGGGAAGTGGGAAGTGGGAAGTGGGAGCGCAGCAGCAGGGAGGCAGCGCTTCCGCCCCCTCCCTTTGGCCGCAGGCCAAGGGGAGGGCTGGGGAAGGGTTGAGCCTTTCGCTGCCAGCCATCCCGTAGCCCGGGTAAGCGCCAGCGCACCCGGGACCACATGCTCCTTCCGGCCAAGCATCCTTCGATCCAACCGTGAAAAGCCCCGGGTGCGCATCCGCTTACCCGGGCTACAGGGGCTCACGGAGCAGGTGGGTCTTTAAGGCGGGAATCGGGAAGTGAGAACGGGAGCGCAGCAGCAGAGAAACGGCGCTTCCGCCCCCTCCCTTTGGCCGCAAGCCAAGGGGAGGGTTGGGGAGGGGTTGAGCCTTTCGCTATCAGCCATCCCGTAGCCCGGGTAAGCGCCAGCGCACCCGGGTCTGCATGATCCTTCCCACCCCGCATCCTTCAACTCAACCGCGAAAAGCCCCGGGTGCGCATCCGCTTACCCTGGCTACAGGGGCTCACGGAGCAGGTGGGTCTTTAAGGCGGGAATCGGGAACCGGGAAGTGGGAACGGGAGCGCAGCAGCAGAGAGGTGGCGGTTCCGCCCCCTCCCTTTGGCCGCAGGCCAAGGGGAGGGTTGGGGAGGGGTTGAGCCTTTCGCTGTCAGCCATCCCGCAGCCCGGGTAAGCGCCAACGCAGCCGGGACTGCATGAACCCTTCGACCCGCACCCCTTCAACTCAAGCGCGAAAAGCCCCGGGTGCACTGGCGCCTACCCGGGCTACAGGGGCTACAGAGGCTCAGTCGACGAACAGATCCGGCAGCAGTGGCCGCGATGGGTCCATCGCGTAGCCCGATAGGTCGGTCACACCCGCCTGTGCCAGCACTTCATCGTCGATCAGGAACTGCCCGCTGAAACCCGCCGCAGGCCGGCTTAGCACGGCATGCGCTGCATCGGCCATGATTTCGGGCCGGCGACAGCCAGCGGCATCCACGCCCGGAATCATGTTGATCGCATCGGTGGCGATCACCGTGCGTGGCCACAACGCATTCACCGCCACACCCTGTGGGCCGAACTCGGCGGCCAGCCCAAGGGTGACGAAGCTCATGCCCATCTTGGCCAGCGTGTAACCGGTGTGTGCACCCCACCATTTCGGCTCCAGACTCGGCGGCGGTGCCAGCGTCAGGATGTGCGGGTTCGGTGCCTGCAGCAGGTGTGGCAGGCAGGCCTGCGCGCACAGGAAGCTGCCGCGCGCATTGACCTGCTGCATCAGGTCGAAACGCTTCATCGGCGTGTCCAGCGTGCCGCGCAGCCAGATGGCCGAGGCGTTGTTGACCAAGATGTCGATGCCACCAAATGTATCGACCGTTGCAGCCACCGCCGCACGCACCTGGTCCTCCTCGCGGATGTCGCATTTCAGCGCCAGCCCCTGCCCGCCGGCGGCATTCACCGCTTCGGCAGCGGTATGGATGGTGCCCGGTAGCTTGGGATTGGGCGCCGATGATTTTGCGGCGATGGCCACGTTGGCACCATCGCGCGCCGCGCGCAGGGCGATGGCCAGGCCGATGCCACGCGAGGCGCCGGTGATGAAGAGGGTCTTGCCTTGCAGGCTGCTCATGCGCGCTCCGGAGGGATGAGAACACCCGCATTATGCCGACGCATGCGGCACCGGATCGACACGTTGCATTCATACGATGGCTCGATACTGCGTAGGCAACCCCTGCAAGGATTCGACGATGAAGGTGCTGTACTCCACCGCTCCCCTGCTGCTGGCGCTCGCGCTGGGCGCGTGCAACAAACCCGAGCCCGCAACCGCGCCTGCCACCACGCCGGGCGAAACCACCGAGGCCCACAGGAACGACGCCACGACACAGACCACCGGCGTCGGCGAAGCCCCTGCAAAGCTCGATGCGAGCGCCGTCTGGACCGGTTCGCTGGAAACCTGCCGCCAGGCCAACAATGGCGCCGACACCTGCCTGATCGACACCCTGCGCAGCGCGGGCGCCAGTCCTTCGGCCTTGGCCGCCGCGCGCACCTTGTCCGAGCAGGGCAAGCCGGGCCACATCAGCGCATGGCAGACCACCGAAGGCGTGGGCGTAGCGACGCTGGAATTCCCTTTCCGCGCCAACACCAACCAGGGCACCTGGCTGGTGGACAGCACCGGCAAGGTCGTGGACGTGGATGAGGAACTCCTCGACCCATCCATGCGCAACAGTGCCGAGTACACCGCCTTCCACGCCAAGCACCCGGAAGCCAACCCGTTCGCCCCGGCGGTTGCCGCGGGCAGCGACACTCGGCCTGACGGCGGCGTGCGCCTGCGCTACACCACGCCCATGCGTACCTGTCATGCCTGTGCCGATGAGGGCAAGCTGACCATCGGCTACAACTTCGACGGCCAGCGGAAGTACCTGGGCAAGGAACTGGTTGAGCTGCGCTGAGGCAATCTGCCTCCGGGTGCCTCAGCCTTCCGTTACCGGCGCAGCCAAGCCGCGTCGGTAACGCTCAAGCAGACGCGGAACGATACGTTGGTGCAGCGGTGCGACCGGCAGCATGTACAGGCGCCCGAACGGGCGCCGCAGGTGCACCACGCACGCCATCCTCAGTTCGCACCCCACCGTCTGCGGCATCAGCTGGAGTGACAGCAGCACCCGCAGGTGGCGGTCCTCATCACCCAGCACCACCGCATCATCATCGCTCAGCGCGTGCACGGTGAAGATGCCCAGCCGTTGCCCAAGCTGCAGGTCTGCAGGAGCAGTCGCCGGCACATCGCGCAGCGCGCCGAGGTCCTTCATGCCCAGTCGGCGCATGCCGGCATTACGCACACGCATAAGGCCATCGAACCAGCCGGGCACCTGTCGGGCCATGTCCAGATAGACCTGCAATGCACTCGCGGGCCGCACCGGCAGGCCGATGCGTGCGGCATGCGCGAAGTGGCTGCCGGCCAGCTGGGGATGCAACACATCATCTGCGGTGATGTCTGCCTCGCGTGCCCGCAGCGGGGCACTCACGGCTTCGGCCCCTGCCCTTCGTTGTCTTCCCAGCGCAGGATGCGCCGGGTGATGAAGCGGTACACCGGCTTGCCGGTGGCGAACCACAGTTCGCGCACCCAGGAGTGGCGCTTGAGCACGCGCCGCTCCACCGGCGTCAGTGCCTGCGGGCAATACATGCGCTTGTGCTTGAGCAGGTGGCGCAGGTCCTCGCGTGCCAACAGCCGCATCCAGCGCGAGCGCGGGTTGCCACAGACGGCCAGCTGGAAGTCGATCAGGGCCGGCGAGCCATCTTCACGCACCAGCCAGTTGGCTTCCTTGGCCAGGTCGTTGTGCGCGATGCCGTGGCGGTGCACACGCTGCAGCAGGCGGCGGGCCGCATGGAAATAGGCCACGTCATCACGGGGCGGACGCTGATACATGGCGGCGCCCTCCATGTAGCTGCGGTCCAGCCAGCGGCCATCCCAGCCGAGCAGGTGCGGGGTCGCCTCCATGCCATCCAGCTTGGCCAATGCACGGGCCTCGCGCCGTGCCAGCCACCAGGCCGGCAGGCGCAGCCACAGCGGGGTGGCTCCCAGATCCCGGCGCACGAAGCGCCCCTGAGGGCCCTGCACCAGCAGGATGCGGCCAAAGCTGTCGGCCTTCAGCGCGGTGAAGGTTTCGGGTGAAGGTTCTGCCATGGCCATATTGTAGTCATCGTGGCCGTGTTCACTCAGGCGCACCACAGGTGAACGACCGTCAGCGCGATGCCACGGAACCCTCAGGCGATACAGCGGTCAGAGGTGGCCCTGCCTTTATAATCGGTCGATGAATTCTTCCTGGATCGACGCCACCCTCGCGTGGATCGCCGCTCACCCCGTTTTGGCCGGCGCCGTGATCTTCGCCATCGCCTTCTGCGATGCGGTGATCATCCTGGGCGCCATCGTGCCGGCCCTGCCGCTGATGATCGCCGTGGGCGTGCTGATCGGCATGGGCGAGGTGTCCGGCCCCTACGCGGTGGCCTGCGCCACGCTGGGCGCACTGGCCGGTGACGGCCTGAGCTACTGGATCGGCTACCGCTGGGGCGAGCACCTGCGTGGCGTGTGGCCGTTCAAGCGCTACCCGCAGCTGCTGGACCGTGGCGAGCTGATGTTCCGCCGCAACGCCTTCAAGAGCATCCTGGTGGCGCGCTACGTGGGCGCCATCCGCCCGTTCGTGCCGGCCATCGCCGGCATGGCGAAGATGCCGCTGGCCAGCTACCTCAAGCCCAGCATCATCGCCTGCCTGTCGTGGGCGGTGCTGTTCCTGCTGCCGGGCTGGGCGCTGGGCCATGCCTATGACGCCGTGGCCGCGGTCGCAGGGCGGCTGTTCCTGGTGGTGGCCATGCTGGGCGCGGTGTTGGCCCTGGTGTGGGCGCTGGTGCTGTACGGCTACCGCTGGTCGGCCGCGCGCATGGACGGCTGGCTGGCCAAGGTGCTGGCCTGGTCGCAGCGCCACCCGCAGCTGTTCGGGCGCTCCCTGATCGACCTGTTCGACCCCAAGCGCCGCGAATCGGTGCCGCTGGCGATGCTGGCACTGATGCTGCTGCTGCTCGGCTGGGGCTGGTTCGTGCTGTTGATGGTGGTGGTCGGCCATGGCGAACCGCTGGCGCTGGACCTTGCCGTGCACCAGCTGATGCTGGCCCTGCGCAATCCGCTGGCCGACTACCCCATGGCCGCGCTGGCCTCGCTGGGCGACTGGCAGGTGCTGCTGCCGGCCATCGGTGCCGGCATGGGCTATCTGATCTGGCGCAAGCGCTGGATGGCGGCAGCGCACTGGATGGCGGCACTGGCCTTCGGCCTGGCCCTGACCAAGCTGCTCGGCGCGACCGTGGACGTGGTGCGCCCCCCGTCGGCCAGCAGCGGCTTCGGTTTCCCGTCGGTGGCGGTGACCATGGCCACCATCACCTTCGGCTTCTTTGCCGTGCTCATCGGCCGCGAACTGCCGGGGCGTACGCGCGTGTGGCCGTATCTGGTCTCGGGCGTCGTCGTCACGGTGATTGGTTTTGCCCGCATCTATCTGGGCGCGCACTGGCTCAGCGATGTCATCGGCGGCATGTTGTTCGGCATCTTCTGGCTGCTCCTGCTCGGCGTGGCCTACCGCAAACGCTTCAACCGCTCGTTCTGGGTCAAGCCGGTGGCGTGGCTGTTCTACGGCACCTTCGCACTGGCCGGTTTCTGGTATGCGCCGCGCAACGTGCCGGCCAAGCTGGCCAAGTTCGAGCCGGTGCATGAAGCGCCCCGTGCCATGGCCGCCGGCCACTGGTGGCAGGACGGCTGGCGCGAACTGCCTGCGCGCCGCAATGAATTCGACGATGACCTGCGCTGGCCGCTGGATGTGCAGCTGGCGGGCCCGCTGGCACCGTTCCAGCAGCAGCTGGAGCGCAAAGGCTGGACTCTGCAGCCGCAGGCGGGCTGGGAGCAGGCACTGGTGATGCTCGATACCAAGGCCACCGCCAAGGATGTGCCGGTGCTGCCGGCCACGCTTGATACCAACGTCGAAGCGCTGCTGATGTTGCGCCCCGGCACGCGCGAGGACGAAATCTACGCGCTGCGCCTGTGGCCGTCCGCGGTGCAGCTGCAGCCGGGCGGGCAGCCGGTGTGGCTGGGCAGTGCGCAGACGCTGCGCTACCAGCGGCACCTGAAGCTGTTTGGCGTATGGCGGCCACTGCGCGGCGTGGACCCGGCGCTGGATGCGCTCAAGCAGGCACTGGGCGACCTGGACAACCGCCAGACCACCCAGCCTGAAACCGGCATGCCAGTGCTGATGATCCGCGGGCAGCCGCCGGCAGCCCGCTGAGTGCAACGCGCGCCACCCAGGCGCGTGGCCGTGCTTACAGCGGTTCTTCCGGCGGCACGTCGAACTCGGGTATCCAGCTCAACATCAGTTCCAGCCGCTGCTGCGGATCATCTTCCTGCAGCAGTGCCAGCCGCTGCGGCTCCTGCAGCGGCAGCAGTTCGGCCAGCCGCCAGCCCACCCACGCGGCCTGATCCAGCTGCGCAGGGCCGGCACCGGCGAATTCACCACCGGCCTGTTCCAGGATGCGCTCCAGCAGCACGCCGAGCAGCGCATGCTCGGGTTGCAGTTCGTCATCGCTGTCCGCTTCGCACCACTGCACGTCGCCCACCACCAAGCCGTTGTCACGCACCCGCGTGTCGAGCACATGGAAACGGCGACCACCGCGCAGGCGCAGCACCAGCACGCCATCGGCACCGACGTCGAAATCCTCGACCAGCGCTTCCACGCCCCAGGCCGACGGCGTGGCCGGCGCGCCGACTTCATCACCTTCCAGAATCAGGCACACGCCGAAGCTGCTGCCCTTGCGGCCGCACTCACGCACCAGATCCAGATAGCGCGCCTCGAACACGCGCAGGCTCAGCGCTGCACCCGGCAGCAATACCGAATGCAACGGAAACAGGGGCAGGCTTTGCGGTGAGGTCATCGTGTGAAATGCAGCGCGGATCAGGCCTCGATGTTACCGCAGGCGGTCATGGCAGGCCGTGCAGCGAACGTGATGCCTGCGTGCATGCGTTCAACGCGCCCGGCATGAAGTGACGTGCACAAGCACCACGCATCGCGCCGCAACGCCCTGCCTCATGCAGGACGTGCAGCGCATGCAGGATCACGCCTGTTGCAGCTGCGCCAGAAAGCGGCGCGGCGCACCGTCGAAGCCGCCGTTGGACATGAACACCACATGGTCGTCATCGCGCACCACGTCGCCGAGACGCGCCAGCAGCGCATCGGTGTCCGGCACCGCCTGAGCTTCACCGCGCACGGCGGCGATCACCTTGGCGGCATCCCACGGCAGCTCGGGGCGTGCGAGGAACACCACCGCGTCGGCGATATCCAGCGATGGCGCAAGTGCATCGGCATGCGCGCCCAGACGCATGGAATTGCTGCGCGGCTCCATCGCCACCACGATGCGCGCATCCCCCACCTTGGCCCGCAGGCCTTCCAGCGTGGTGTGGATGGCGGTGGGGTGATGGGCGAAGTCGTCGTAGATGGTCACGCCCTGCGATTGACCGATGACTTCCATGCGCCGCTTCACGCTGTGGAAGCGCGCCAGTGCCGGCGCCACCGCAGCCACGTCCACGCCCACCGCATGCGCGGCAGCCAGCGCGGCCAGACCGTTGAGCACGTTGTGGCGGCCCAGCAGCGACCATTCCACCGTCGCCATGTCGGCACCACGATGCAGCACCACGAAGCGGCTGCCGTCCTCGTTGAGCAGGCGTGCGCTCCATTCCAGTGCAGGGTCGAAACCGAAGCGCTCCACCGGCGTCCAGCACCCCATCGCCAGCACTTCGGCCAGATGCGTGTCCTCGCCATTGACGATCAGGCGGCCGCGGCCCGGCACGGTGCGCACCAGGTGATGGAACTGGCGCTGGATGGCGGCCACGTCCGGGAAGATGTCGGCGTGGTCGAATTCCAGATTGTTGAGGATGGCCACCAGCGGGCGGTAGTGCACGAACTTGCTGCGCTTGTCGAAGAACGCGGTGTCATATTCGTCCGCCTCGACCACGAACAGCGGCCGCGCGGACGCATCGCCCCCCTGCGCGCCACCGCCCAGTCGTGCCGATACGCCGAAATCCTCGGCCACGCCGCCGATCAGGAAGCCCGGCTCACGGCCTGCCGCCTGCAGCAGGAAGGCCAGGATCGTGGTGGTGGTGGTTTTGCCGTGGGTGCCGGCCACCGCCAGCGTGTCGCGCCCCGGCAGCACCTGTTCGGACAGCCACTGCGCGCCCGAGGTGTACCTGCGGCCCGCATCCAGCACGGCTTCCACCGCCGCATTGCCACGCGACAGCGCGTTGCCGATCACCACCTCGTCGCAGTCAGCGCTGATATTGCCGGACAGATACCCCTGCGACAGGCGGATCCCCAGCGTCTCCAGCTGGGTGGACATGGGGGGATAGACCGCCTGATCGCTGCCTTCGACCTGATGCCCGAGTTCGCGCGCCAGGGCCGCCACGCCCCCCATGAAAGTGCCGGCAATGCCGAGAATGTGGATCTTGCTCATGCCCTGATTGTCGCCGATGCGCTCGTATACGGGTATCTGTACGGGGCCGCCAGACAATGCTGGCCCCCGTGTAGGGGAATCCCCGATACCGTCACGGTGTCATCACACTCAGAATAGCCAACGCCAGCCGCAGTATCCCTCAGGTCCTACTCCCCAAGAGGCCATCCCCAGGGAGCTCATACTGCGGGGCCCTGAGCAAGCCCACCTGCTGGCCCCTACAACGCAAACGCCCGGTTCTCTGGAACCGGGCGTTTGCATTTGGCCGTCACCGTGGCGCGGCCTGAGGGCGGCGGTGAACCCGCCGCCCCTGTCAATCAACGCTTGATCGCCGCCAGGATGCGGGTCAGCACTTCGTCCAGCGCGCCCACACCGTCCACGCGGGCCAGAGTGCCCTTGGCCGCGTAGAAGTCGATCACCGGCGCTGTGGAGTCGTCATACACCTGCAGGCGCTGGCGCACCGATTCCGGGTTGTCATCGGCGCGGCCCTGCTCCTTGGCACGGCCGGCGATGCGGTCAACCAGCAGTTCGGTGGGCACGTCCAGCTGCACGATGGCATCCAGCGGCTGGTCCAGCTTGGCCAGCAGTTCGCCCAGCGCGTTGGCCTGGGCCACGTTGCGCGGGTAGCCGTCGAGGATGAAGCCCTTCGCGGTGTCGGCCTGCGACAGACGGGTTTCCAGCATGCCCAGCAGGATGTCGTCGGACACCAGGTTGCCGGCATCCATCACGGCCTTGGCCTGCTTGCCCAGCTCGGTGCCGGCAGCCACTTCGGCGCGCAGCAGGTCACCGGTGGAAATATGCGGAACCTGAAGTTCTTCCTTCAGGCGGGTTGCCTGCGTGCCCTTGCCCGAACCGGGCGGTCCCAACAGAACCAATCGCATTCCTGACTCCCATATGTTTGAGGAAACGGGACGGACAGCGGCGTTAGACTCAGGGGCCGATTCACGCTGCACCGCAATAAGCGCAGCTTACCGCACCGGGCATTGTCCCGGAAATGTCATCGTTCTGCCCCGGAGTGCCCCCATGTCCAAAGGCAATCTGCTGTATGCCCAGTCCGGCGGTGTCACCGCCGTGATCAATGCCACCGCCTCTGCCGTCATCAACGAGGCAAGATCAAGAAAAATCAAAGTGTTGGCGGCACGCAACGGCATCCTGGGCGCGCTGCGCGAGGAGCTGATCGACACATCGAAGGAAAGCGCCGCCCACATTGCCGCGCTGGCCCATACGCCCGGCGGCGCCTTCGGCTCGTGCCGCTACAAGCTCAAATCGCTGGAGGCCGACCGGGCCAAGTACGAGCGCCTGCTGGAGGTGCTGCAGGCGCATGACGTGCGCTGGTTTCTCTACAACGGCGGCAATGATTCGGCCGATACCGCGCTGAAGGTTTCCCAGCTTGCAAAGGAATTCGGCTACCCGCTGACCTGCGTGGGCGTACCCAAGACCATCGACAACGATCTGGCGGTCACCGACACCTGCCCCGGATTCGGGTCGGCGGCCAAGTACACCGCGGTTTCGGTGCGCGAGGCAGCGTTGGACGTGGCCGCGATGGCCGAAACCTCCACCCGCGTTTTCATCTACGAGGCCATGGGCCGCCATGCCGGCTGGCTGGCGGCGGCTGCAGGGCTCGCGGGTGAGGGCCCGGACGAGGCACCGCACATCATCCTGCTGCCCGAGCGCGCGTATGACGAGGCCAGCTTCCTGGCCAAGGTCAAACAGGTGGTGGCGAAGGTGGGCTACTGCGTCGTCGTGGCCAGCGAGGGCATCCATACCGCCGATGGCCAGTTCGTGGCGGATGCGGGCGGCGGCAAGGATTCCTTCGGGCATACCCAACTTGGTGGTGTTGCGTCCCACCTCGCGGGCCGGGTGAAGGCCGAGCTGGGCTTCAAGGTGCATTGGACGCTGCCCGATTACCTGCAGCGCTCGGCGCGGCATATCGCCTCGAAGACCGACTGGGAGCAGGCGCAGGCGGTGGGCAAGGCGGCGGTGCGTTACGCGCTGGAAGGCCGCAATTCGGTGATGCCAGTGATCGTGCGCAGCTCCGACGTGCCATACCGCTGGAAGATCGAGGCGGCACCACTGTCGAAGGTGGCCAACCATGAAAAGAAGATGCCGGCAGGCTTCATCCGCAAGGATGGTTTCGGCATCACCGAGAAGGCGCGTCGTTACCTGCAGCCGCTGATCCGCGGTGAAGCCCCCCTGCCCTACGGCCGCGATGGTCTGCCGAAGTACGTGACGCTGAAGAATGTACCGGTGGCGAAGAAGCTGCCGGCTTGGGAGGGTTGATTCCAAGACGCCGTAGTGCCGAGCCATGCTCGGCATGAGGCTTCCCCGGTGAAGCCCAGCGCAGCGCGGCTGCGCTCTACAGGCTGCTTGTTGGGGTTATTGGCAGGCTTTGCCTTCCATCGACAGCTTGGCCGAATACGCTGGCAACGCGGCCAGACGGCCCGCTGCGGCCTGCGCCTTGCCCTCTTCCAGATAGACGCGGTTCTGGCCCTGGCCGTCCAGCTTGACCTGCTGGCCCACCGGCTTGCGCCATACCTCGATCAACGCCTGCTGCGTGCTGCAGGCCGCCGAGGGCACGCGCACCACTTCGTTGAGCTTCCAGCCCGCGGCCTCACTCGGGCTGACCTTGCTGGCATCCAGAAACACCGCGCGCGCCTGACAATGCGGGCTGGTGCGGACCAGCTGCATGTCATAGGGCGTGCCGGCATCGCCGGAGAAGCGGCCTTCGATGCGGGTGCAGGCTTCAGGAATCTGGCGCACGGTGTGCACCGCACCCACCGCCTGCGCTGCGGCCGCAGGGCGTTCGATCTCCGCCTTTGGCGTAGCGGCCAGCGCGGGCAAAGACATGGCTGCCAACAGCAGCATAGGAAGCGTGACGTAGTTCGTCTTCATGGGCACGACTCGCGGGAAGGCTGAAGCAGGAACGGTGCCACCGTCGCCCTGAACGCGCGGGCAAGCATCCGGGCGGCTGGCGGTGGAGACAGCTGGCAGTCATACTCGACCCGCTCCAGGAGTGTTTGAACACAGCGACACGTACCACAGCCGCCATGCGGCCCGGGTCTGTTCCAGTGCTTCGATCTACCCGGCGTGTCCCCGCTTCATCCACCGCTGGATGGCAGCCACCAACTTTGGAGGGGTCATGCTCGAACAGTACGGTCTTGTGCTTGCTTTGGTCTGCGCCGCCGTGGCCATCATCTACGGCATCATTTCGGCCCAATGGGTCCTGCGCCAACCGGCGGGCAACGCCCGCATGCAGGAAATCGCCTCGGCCATCCAGGAAGGCGCACGCGCCTATCTCAACCGCCAGTACCTGACCATCGCCATCGCCGGCGTGGTGCTGTTCGTGCTGGTCGGGATATTCCTGAGCTGGTACACGGCGGTGGGTTTCGCCATTGGTGCGGTGCTGTCCGGCGCGGCCGGCTACATCGGCATGAACGTGTCCGTGCGTGCCAACGTGCGTACCGCCGAAGCCGCGCGCAACGGCATGAGCGCGGCGATGGACGTGGCATTCCGTGGCGGTGCGATCACCGGCATGCTGGTGGTCGGGCTTGGTCTGCTGGGCGTGGCCGGCTATTACATGCTGCTGCAGCGCATGGGCCTGAGCCAGGCCGACAACCTGCACGCGCTGGTCGGCCTGGCGTTTGGCAGTTCGCTGATCTCGATCTTCGCGCGGCTGGGTGGCGGCATCTTCACCAAGGGCGCCGACGTGGGTGCCGACCTGGTGGGCAAGGTGGAAGCCGGCATTCCCGAGGATGACCCGCGCAACCCGGCGGTGATCGCCGACAACGTGGGCGACAACGTGGGCGACTGCGCCGGCATGGCCGCCGATCTGTTCGAGACCTATGCGGTGACGGTGATCGCCACCATGCTGCTGGGCGGGCTGATGATGGATGAAGTCGGCCGCAACGCGGTGCTGTACCCGCTGGTGCTGGGCGGTGTGTCGATCATCGCGTCGATCATCGGCGCGTTCTTCGTGCGGGTGAAGAGCGGCGGTTCGATCATGGGCGCGCTGTACAAGGGCGTCATCGTGTCCGGCGTGCTGGCCGCCATCGCCTTCTGGCCGGTGACCACGCAGCTGATGGCCGATTCCAGCCATGGCGCGATGAACCTCTACTTCTGCGCGCTGATCGGTCTGGTGCTGACGGGCCTGATCGTGTGGATCACCGAGTACTACACCGGCACCCAGTACAAGCCGGTTCAGCATGTGGCGCAGGCATCGACCACCGGCCACGGCACCAACATCATTGCCGGCCTTGGCGTGTCGATGAAATCCACTGCCTTGCCGGTGGTGGCGGTGTGTCTTGCGATCTGGGGCGCTTTCCATTTCGGCGGTCTGTACGGCATCGCCATCGCCGCCACGGCGATGCTGTCGATGGCCGGCATGATCGTCGCGCTGGACGCCTATGGCCCCATCACCGACAACGCCGGTGGCATCGCGGAAATGGCCGAGCTTCCGTCGGAGATCCGCGACATCACCGACCCGCTCGATGCCGTTGGCAACACCACCAAGGCGGTGACCAAGGGTTACGCCATCGGTTCGGCTGCGCTGGCCGCGCTGGTGCTGTTCGCCGACTACACCCACAACCTGCAGGCCGCGCATCCGGGCGAGGTGTTCAGCTTCGACCTGTCCGACCACACGGTGATCATCGGCCTGCTGATCGGCGGCCTGATTCCCTACCTGTTCGGTGCAATGGCGATGGAAGCGGTGGGCCGTGCCGCCGGTGCGGTGGTGGAGGAAGTGCGCCGCCAGTTCCGCGACATCCCCGGCATCATGCAGGGCACCAGCAAGCCGCAGTACGACAAGGCCGTGGACATGCTGACCCGCTCGGCGATCAAGGAAATGATCGTGCCCTCGCTGCTGCCGGTCGCCGTGCCGGTGGTGGTCGGCCTGCTGCTGGGGCCGAAGGCGCTGGGCGGCCTGCTGATCGGCACGATCGTCACCGGCCTGTTCGTGGCGATCTCGATGACCACCGGTGGCGGCGCTTGGGACAACGCCAAGAAGTACATCGAGGACGGCCACTTCGGCGGCAAGGGCAGCGAGGCGCACAAGGCGGCGGTGACCGGCGACACGGTCGGCGACCCCTACAAGGACACCGCCGGCCCGGCCATCAACCCACTGATCAAGATCATCAACATCGTGGCCCTGCTGCTGGTGCCGCTGCTGTGACCGGGCCCGCCCGGGTCTGAATGCTGGCGGAAACTGGCCTGATCTGCCCCTCTCCCGCCTGCGGGAGAGGGGTTCCGGCCCCTCCGGCGGCCCCGACCCGCATTTGATGCGCCGCAATACCCGGACGCGTAGAATGGGCGTTTTCCCCAAACACCACGATTCGGAGTCAGCGCAATGGGCCTGAAGCTTGTCTCGCCGGGCAAGAACCCGCCGGAAGAAATCAACGTCATCGTCGAGATCCCGAAGGATTCGGAGCCGGTGAAGTACGAAATGGACAAGGAAAGCGGCGCGATGTTCGTCGATCGCATCCTGTCCACCCCGATGCGCTACCCCTGCAACTACGGTTTCGTGCCGCAGACCCAGTGCGGTGACGGCGACCCGGCCGACGTGCTGGTGGTGCTGCCGCTGCCGCTGGTTCCGGGCTCCGTGGTCCGCTGCCGCCCGGTGGGCGTGCTGAAGATGACCGACGAAGCCGGCAGCGACGAGAAGATCCTGGCCGTGCCGGTCGCCAAGATTTTCAGCGGCTATGCCCATGTCGAGGACATCAACCAGGTGTCCAGCCACTGGCTGGAGCGCATCGGTCACTTCTTCGAGCACTACAAGGATCTGGAAAAGGGCAAGTGGGTCAAGATCGAAGGCTGGGGCAACGCTGCCGAGGCCAAGGAGATCCTGGTAAAGGCGCACCAGACCTACCTGTCCCTGCAGGACCAGGAAGTCTGATACGCAATGCCATGGGAGGTTGCCAAGTGCCACCTCCCGTAGCGACCGCGATCACGTTTCCCCGGCAGGGCGCATGACCGCCCCCCGCCGTTTCGCTACATTGACAGGCCGGCCATCCGGCCTGTTTCTGTTTGTGCGCGTGTCATCCAAGGGGGATGTGTTTTGCGAATTCTGTTAGTCGGCGGTGAGGCCGATCTCTCCGACGAGCTGCGCCTGTACGTCGGCGATCTGGGCGACGAATGGGAGCTGCAGTCCGTCCCTGATGGCAGCGCGGCCATCGTGGCGGTGGCTTCGGCCACCATCGACGCGGTCATCGTCGCCCCTGCCCTTTCCGACCTGTCACCGGCCACCCTGCTGGGGCAGATCCGCACGCTGCGCCCGGAGGCCATCCGCATCGCGCTGATCGGTGGCGATGCCAGCCAGCGCATGCCGTCGGCACGCATCATCGGCGCCGCCCACCGCTTCCTGCCATTGCCGCTGACGCCCGAGGTACTGCTGGAGGCGCTGACCAGTCTGGAAGAGCTGCGCGAGCTGCTGGACAGCGCGACGCTGCGCAGCGCCATCGGCCGCATCGAGAAGCTGCCCTCGCCGCCGCACCTGTACCTGCGCCTGATGCAGGCACTGGAAGAGGACGAAGGCACCAACGCCACCGCGATCGCGGATCTGGTATCGGCCGATCCTGCCATTGCCGCCAAGGTGCTGCAGCTGTCCAATTCGGCGTACTTCAACAATGGCCGTGCCATCGCCGACCTGCGCGGTGCGGTGACGCGGCTGGGCCTGTCCACGCTGCGTGACCTGGTGCTTGCCAGCGAGGTGTTCGCGCTGCCGGGCATTTCCACGACCGAGCGCAACATGCTGCAGTCGCGCGCTCTGATCGCTTCGCGGCTGGCAGCGAAGATGCTGCCCGACTCCTGCGCGGAGCTGGGCGCCACCGCCGCGCTGCTGGCCGACATCGGCCTGTTGCTGCCGGGTGTGCGCGACCAGCGTCAGGCGATTGAAGGCGGTGAGCCCAGTCCGTGCCATGCGGAGGCAGGTGCCTACCTGCTGGGCCTGTGGGGACTGCCGATGCCCATCATCGAGGCGGTGGCTTTCCAGCTGCAGCCACAGCGCACCAGCGTGCGCAGCTTCTGGGTGACGGGCGCGGTCCACGTCGCCACGGCATTGGCTTCGGGCCAGTCGGTGGATGAGCACTATCTGGAACGTGTCGGCGTGCTGCCCAAGCTGGCGCAGTGGCGCGAACTGGCCGACGAACTGCTCGGCGTACCGCTGGACGCCTGAGGCGACTGCAGCAGTGGAATGAATGGTAACGGCCGCCTTGTGCGGCCGTTTCTGTCTGCGTGGGTTGCTGGGCGAGTTGCCTTCCGGTGTGCACGATGCAATCGGAACAACATGCAAAGAAAAAGGGTGGGCCTTGCGGCCCACCCTTCGTCCTGCTTCACAGTGCTTCGATGGATCAGAAGCGCTGGGTGTACTTCATGTAGATGAAGCGACCGATGTCGAAGCCGCCGTAGTAGGCGTAATCGCTGTTCGGTGCCGAGTACTGCAGCGCACCGCGGTGGTTGAACACGTTGTTCGCACCGATGGCGATGGTGGCATCCCACGGAGCCTTGTAGCTGACCTGCAGGTCATGGAACGTGTTGGAACCGGTGGTACGCAGCGGCGCCCACTCACCGTTCTGGTAACGGTCCGGCTGATCACACCAGCCATCGGCGGTGGTGATGCAGTCTTCCTTCATGCCCGAGTAGTAACGCGCGGTGTAGTTCACACCCCACTCGCCACGCTCCCAGTTGACGCCCAGGTTGGAACGCACGCGGAAGATACCCGGCGAACCGACATAACCGGAGGTGATCGTCTCACCGGCCGAGTTCTCACCCTGCTCGTCGTACTTGGCGAGGTAGGTGGTCTGCCAGTCGATGCTGAACTGACCGATGGCCAGCTCCGGCAGGCGGTACTTGATACCCAGGTCGTAGCCTTCGGTTTCCATCTGGCCGAGGTTGGCCAGGCCGTAGAACAGCTCCGTGATATGACCATCGGCAGCACGCACGATGCCGTCGCAACGTGCAGCATTGCCCAGCACGTAGCAGTCGCGCAGGATGCGGTCGACGCTGTCGGTGATGATCATGTCCTTGATTTCGTAGTTGTACCAATCAAGGGAGATGTCCAGGCCCTGCACCCAGCGCGGGCTCCACACCAGACCAACGGTCTTGCTCTTGGAGGTTTCCGGCAGCAGGTTCGGGTTGGAACCCGAGATGAACTGGTCCGGGGTAGCGCACGGCCAGGTGGTGCACGGCTCCAGGCCCTGGCCCAGCTGCACGTAGTCAGCCGGAACACCGGCATTCACGCACGCCGCGCTGCCAGCGATGGAACCCGGGACGCCGACCGAGCACGGATCGGTGTACTTCTCGAAGCTCGAACCGGTGCCGCCGTACATGTTGTCGATCGACGGAGCACGGAAGCCTTCAGCGTAGGTGCCGCGGACCAGCAGCTCGTCCATCGGACGCCAGGTGATGCCGAACTTGCCGTTTACGGTGTCGCCGAAGTTGCTGTAGTCCGAGTAACGGCCAGCGACGTTCAGGGTCAGTTCCTTGGCGAACGCAACGTCGGCCAGGATCGGAACATTCAGCTCCAGGTAGACCTCATCGAGGTCGTACTTGCCGTTGGTGGTGGTCTGGCCCAGGCCGGTGTACTCACCGGACTGCATGAAGGCGTCCGGCACGAAGCGGCCTTCTTCCTCACGGTGCTCCACGCCAATGGCGAAGCCCAGGTCGCCCGCCGGCAGGGTAGCCAGCGAACCGGCCAGGTCAGCGGTGAACGAGGTGGTCTTGGTCACGCCGGTGGTGGTGAAGGACGGGAACAGGAAGTTCTGCAGGTCCTTGTCCGCCAGCGAACCCGGGCCAGCAACGCCGGCCGGCAGCAGCGGGTTCCATGCGTAGCAGCCGGCGATCGGCGAAGCAGCGGTGCCGCAACGGGCAACGCCGTTGGCATCGATGAACGACGGACCCAGTGCCTGGCGAGCCGCGATCAGGCTCATGTCACCGTGGTTGGTCTTGGTGGTTTCGTTGCGGTTGAACAGCGCACCGACGTTCCAGTCAAAGGACTTGTCGGCGAACTCGAAGAAGCCGCTGATGCTCGGCGCAAAGCGCAGGGTCTTCAGCTTGCTCTCGGTGGTACGCGGCACTTCCCACAGACGGCGGCGGAACTCGACGTTCTGGCCGATCGGGTTGAAGGCGCTGTCGGCAGCCAGCGGGGTCTCGAACGCCTGCGACTGGTACGGGTAGCCAGCGATCTGCTGATCGGTGGTGCGCTCGTTGTACAGGATGTCGGCGTTGAACGTCACGTTGTCGGTGAAGTCGTAGTTGCCGTTGACGTAGACCGACTTACGCTCGATACCCGTCTGCAGCATCATCTGCTCGTTGGAGTTGGCAAACTCCGCCGGGGTGATCGGGTGGTAGTCGTTCGGGTTCTTCGGATCGCCACCCGGATTCAGCGTCTGCCAGATCGGGTTCGGCTCGCCTTCCTGACGGATGCAGTCGTTGAACACACGCGGGTCGCACCACGAACCGTTCTGGCTCAGTGCGCTCCAGTCAGCGGTGGTCGAGTTCGGGCCCTTGCCGCCGTCCTTCGAGAACCAGCGGTTGCTGGCCATGACCGGATCCTGCTTGGAGTACTCGGCCGACAGGGTCACGCCGCCGCGCTCGCCAGCGCCGCCCAGCGTGAAGGAGTACTGGTTGGTGTCGCCGTCGCCTTCGCCGAACTGGCCGACGTAGACCTGGGCTTCCGCACCGTCAAAGCGCTTGCGGGTGATCACGTTGACCACACCGGCGATGGCGTCGGAGCCGTAGATGGCCGAGGCGCCGTCCTTCAGCACTTCGATGCGCTCGATGGCCGACATCGGGATCTGGCTCAGATCCTGATAGCCGCCCGAGGTGGCGCCCAGACGCTTGCCGTTCATCAGCACCAGGGTGCGGTTGGCGCCCAGGTTGCGGATGTCGATGTAGTAGCCGCCCACGTTCTCGCCCGAAGCCAGCGCTTCCGAACGCGAGATGGCCGGGGAGCCGGCCGAGGTCATGTTCTGCAGCACGTCGGCGACCGAGGTGAAGCCCTGCTTTTCCAGGTTCTCACGGCTCAGGGTCAGGATCGGCTGCTGGGTTTCCATGTCGGCGCCGCGGATGCGCGAGCCGGTGACTTCAAGGCGATCCAGCGTGGTGGCGCCGGCTGCGGCATCCTGAGCGGAAGCAAAAGCAGGCGTCAGGGCAATGGCGATACCGGCCGGGAGCAGCCCCAGCCGTACCGCGGAATTACGAAACTTCATCAATCTCTCCAAGGGACAAAACAACGACGTTAGTGACGTGTTAAGACACCTTGGAAACTTACGATCGATGCGCTCCGCTGGGTTTGCGCAACCCGCTCTTAGACTTTGCCGAATCTGGCGTCAGTATTACGAGCCTCGCGATAGTGCGTGGCTGACGTCCCGAAACGCGCCCTGAACGCACGGGCGAAGCTGCAGCAGTTGTCGAAGCCGCTGGCCGATGCCACCTCGCCCACCATCATGTCGGTATCACGCAGCAGCATGGCAGCACGCTCCAGCCGCAGGCGTGCCGAAAGCGCCTGCGGGCTTTCGTCGTAAAGGCTCTGGAAGGTCTTGGAGAGATACCAGCTGGAGAAGTTGGTCAGCTCGGCGAGTTCGCTGATGCGCACCACGCGGTGGCTGTTCCCTTCCAGGTACATGTGCGCACGCTGCATGCGGCTGAACACCTGCCGCTTGCGCATCCGCGAGCGGCCGGGGCAACGCTGCACACCGACGGACAGGTCACGCTGCAGCGATGCAATATGCAGCAGCAGCGGACGCAGCTGATGAATGTTGCTGCCAGGGCTCTGCGCTTCACGCCACAGGCGCAGGGCGAGCCGCGCTTCTGCCTGGCTCATCTGGCCACGACCGGTGTAGACGCCGCAATCGGCCAGGCTGCCGAGCACGCGCAGCGCTTCGGCATCCAGACTCACGCCGATGCAGATGCCATCACGCCCTGCCTGGATCAGCGGGCGCGATTCCTTCTCGAACGCGATCCACTCGCGCTGATGCAGACGGAACTTGCCTTCCTTCGATTCGACCCAGGCGCTGCCACGCAGCTGCAACCAGACGGTGAACAGGTTCCCCGACGTCTGCAGACTGCCAAGCCTGGCGACGCCCACGCATGTCGGGCGCTGACCTTCTTCGCCCTGCCTGTCGTAAGACGCCGACTGCCCCCGATCCACCCAGCTCGCCTGTCGCATGTGACCACCACCGTCGTTTGCCATTGGTTGGTCGTCGTTTTGCCAACTATGGTGACGTGCGTCAGGAAAAACCGGCGAGATTGCTACGAAATTATCAGGAGAGGTTTTCCGAAAGAGTTACGAAAGCTATTTTTCCAACAGTGGCAACCACTTGGCGAGCCCCAACAGCGGCGACGCAGTGCGTTCCTGAACGGGCATGACACCGATATCCGTGCCGTCGTCCAATGCGAGGGAGATGAAGACCGCACTGCCATCGGGCGCCAGGCTCATGCCGTTGGCGGAACTGAAATTGCGTTCATCCAGACAACGGCTGGTGCCCTGTCCATCGATGGCCGTAAGTTGGCTCATGCAGCGTGGGCCGACATGCAGATACTCCACCGCACCGTTGCTGGCCACGGCCCAGGTCCGGTAGCGCCAACGCGTGGGCACTTCCTTGTTGATCGGGCGCTGGCTGCTTTCAGCCAGTGTGGTTGCTACCTGCCACAGCCCCGGCTTGGACAGCTGGGTGAACAACACACGCTCGTTGGCTCTGTCCAGGCGCACCTGCGATACGCCATCGAGCGTGGCCAACCGTTTCCATGGTGTCTGCAGACGATCGAACAGGCTCAACACCATGCGTTCGTTGTCGGTACGCTCCACCACCAGCAGCGTGCCCGGACGCGGGCCGTAAATCGCCTGCAGCGGCTCCGGAACCGGTGCCGGCAATACCGTCCAACCGCCGGTTTCCGGCGACACTTCATAGATGCCCGGCACGCCCTTTTCGTCGCGGCCGATCACCAGCAATCTGCTTGAACTGGGCGCCCAGTCCATCGGCTGCCGCGTATCCGGCCGCAGGCCTTCAATCATGCGCAGCGAACCGGGATCATCCATGTGCGCCGTCCACAGTGCGAAGCTGCCGGAGCGGTCAGAGGTGAACGCGATCTGTTTGCCATTCGGCGCCACCAGCGGCTGACCATCGCGTCCAGCGGAAGGAAACAGACGCTGCGCTTCACCGCCCTTGCCATCAAGCGGAATGCGGAACAGCGCGAGCTGCGGCTGATTGCGCACGAAAGCAAGACTGCCACCATGACGCGATACCGTCGGGCTCTGCGCATCGTCCAGCCCCATGTCACGCAGCTCATGCGTGGCCACGTCCAGTCGATACAGACGCGCCTCGCTGTCAACGCGCTGGCCGAAGACCATTTCCTTCTGTCCCAGCCAACTCCAGCCACGGATCTCCGCAGCCTCATCCGTCAGACGCCGGACGTTTCCACCGTCAGCATCCATCACCCACAAGTCACCGACCTGCGGATTGCGCACGAAGCCGATCTGCCTTCCATCCGGCGAGTAACGCGGCGCGAAATCAAAATCATCGGAATTCATCTCATACGAGATCGATGTCCAACGCTGCGTCGTAAGATCGAGCGTGCGGATGCCGCGGCTTGCATGGCTGCCGGTCATCGTGCCGAAGATCAGGCCGCGCCCATCGGGCGTCCAGTCGAAGCGCAGCATCTCGGTGCCATCGCACAGCGTCGCCCGGCGCATCTGCCCACCGGTTGCAGGCATCACCAGCACTTCGCAACGCCCCTTCGAACGGAAGCGCGCGAATGCGATGTGCCGCCCATCAGGCGACCACGCGGGGAAGCGATCGGATGCATCATCCGGTGTTTCCACCAGCGATGTAGGCTGCGCGTGGCCGGTGCTCTGCACCCACAAAGTCGAACGCCCTTCGGCTTCCTTCGCGAACACCACAAGTGAGCCATCCGGCGACAGCGCCGGCAGCGTTTCAAATTCCGCCGATGATGTGATCAGGCGATAAGGCCGATCCGGGCTGCCCATCACGCGCGTGCTGGCCTGGCTTTGCTTTCCGGCATTCTTGCCGCCCGCATTCGCATGCAGTTGCTGCCACAGCAGCCATGACATCAGCACCGTGCTGCAGAACAGGAACACACCCAGTGCCGTCAGCAGACAACGACGCAGCCTGCGACTCCGGACGCGGCCCGGCAGCTTTCCACCCGACGGGGTGGGAAGCATGAGTGGATTTCCGGCAACCGCCGGCATGGGAACAATCTGCTGCACCTCGACTTCTTCCGATTCGACAGGAGCCACTGGTTCAACGTCATCGTCCTGCCATGCCACCGGTGCCAGCAGGCGATAGCCCGTCTTGGCGATGGTCTCGATGTAGATCGTGCTGTCGCCGGCTGGATCCGCCGCGCTGAACGCCTTGCGCAGCTGCGTGATGGCCTGCGTGACCACATCGTTGGTCGGCATCGTGTCCGGCCATACTTCGGCCAGCAGCTGATCACGCGTGACCACCTGTCCCGCGTTGCGCACCAATGCCAGCAGCACGCCGACACTCTTGGGCGTCAGTCGTTGAACTCGACGTGCATCTGCTGAATGCACCTCCCGAGAGGAGATCACCACCAGATACTCGCCGATGCGGAGCCGGTCCGATGCCGGCCTCTCGTGATCGGGTGTGAACATACTGTCAAGAATCAAGGTCGCTGATGGACACTAACCTTGTGCCCGGCTGTACGGTGAAGTCATCCGTCAGCCGCCAGAATCCGCAAATGGCTGCAACGCAATAGGCAAAAGTATCAACTGGAATGGATATTACTCTAACCATGCTCTCCACGCGCACGCGCGTGGGCGACAACCAGGCTCTCTCTCGCCGACGAAATTCATATAAACAGCTTCAGAATTCGCGCCTCCCCGCGCGAATTTTTTTGCCTGTTCATCGCCTCTGGGCGCGATGGATCGTAAGACCGACAAGTCGCGAAACCACTAGAGCCACGTACATTACGCCCGCGAACTGCTCCAGCATGACCAGCGCGCGCGCCTGCGGATGCACGGGCACCACATCGCTCAATCCGACCCCTGAAAGTAAACTGAAGCTCAGGTAAAGCAGCTCCACCCAGCTGCGCTGATCGCCACTGCTCGTGGCCACGAAACTGCCCGGATAGATCGCCTGGCAAACTGAATAGGCAAAAGCAAAAGCCCACGCCAGCAGCGTGAAGGTGGCGCCGGCCGCGAACAGCTCATCGCGGGTGACTTTGTGGTCCTGCAACATGTACGCGATGAGGCTGCAGGTGGCGTAGAAGTAGAGCAGGCACTCGAACGCCTGCGAGACGGTGGTGAACACAGGGCGGTCCAGCACCGCGCCGGCAGCGGAGAACACCACCGCCGGTATCGCCAGCACCAACGCCATCCAGATGCCCAGTGGGCTGCGCCGCACGACCCACACCGCCAGACCAAGCACCATCATGCTCAGCGCGTTGAACAGCACCCTGCCCGCTGGCATGTGCTCCATCACCGGGTACAGCAGCACGCCCAGCAGCTGCACGGCCAGCAGCCACGCCGACGGATGCTTGCGGGCGATCGCCAACCACCGCACCCGCACCCGCGAGAGCGGGCCAGCTGTGGCCCCAACGTCCTTATCAGCGGCCATGCGTGCGGGTGTCAGCGTGCGGGAGCGCGGTAAGGGAACTTGGCGAACATCGCTGCCACGGCGGCGTCGATCTGCTCACCACGACGCTGCGGATCGGCACGGCCCACCGTACCCACCGCAACGCCCTCCCACACCAGCTGCCTGCGCTGCACATCCACCAGATCGATGTTGAGCGTGCCTTCGGTGTACTGATGCACATCGGTGCGGTCGCGCCAATACGGCACGGCCACATAGCCGCGCGCACGGTAGCTGTAGTAGTAGTCGTAATCCACCTCGGGCAGCGTGGTCACGCGCGTCTTGTCCTGCATGTAGGCGTTCAGGTTCACCCACAGATCGGGCTTGGCTTCGTCATAGGCGTAGCCGCGCGCCTCCATCTGCGCACGCACCGCCGCGCGGACGCGGTTGCTGGTGATGGTGGTGTAGCCATGCTGTTCCAGCGCCAGCGGCGAGTAGAACGCGAAGCTGCGGTAGCGGCCGAAATCGGCGGACGGGTCGGCCTGCGTCGCGACGCGCGGGGTGCTGGCGCAGGCGGCCAGCAGCAACAGCAGGGACAGCGCGAAGAGCCGGAAAGCAATGCGAGGCTGCATGGGACGTTCCCCCGGTTGTGGACACGGGGAAACGCTAGCACGCCGGGCCGCTTGCCGGCGTCAAACCCAGCCCTTACGGCCCGCCCGGGCCGTAAGGGCCATCCGGCCTCACTCCACGCGGTAGACCTGCGCCCCCTGCTCGCGGAACTGCGCCGACTTCTCGGCCATGCCTGCTTCCAACGCCTGCGCCTCGTCCACGCCCTGTTCGGCAGCGTAGTCACGCACGTCCTGGGTGATCTTCATCGAACAGAAATGCGGGCCACACATCGAGCAGAAGTGCGCCAGCTTGTGCGCGTCCTTGGGCAGGGTCTCGTCGTGGAATTCCTTGGCCTTCTCCGGGTCGAGGCCAAGGTGGAACTGATCCTCCCAGCGGAACTCGAAGCGTGCCTTGCTCAGTGCGTTGTCACGCACCTGCGCGCCCGGGTGGCCCTTGGCAAGGTCTGCCGCGTGCGCGGCGATCTTGTAGGCCATGATGCCGTCGCGCACGTCCTGGCGGTTGGGCAGGCCCAGATGCTCCTTGGGCGTGACGTAGCAGAGCATCGCGGTGCCGTACCAGCCGATCATCGCCGCGCCGATGGCGCTGGTGATGTGGTCGTAGCCCGGCGCGATGTCCGTGGTCAGTGGCCCCAGCGTGTAGAACGGCGCCTCGCCGCACTCGCGCAGCTGCTTGTCCATGTTCTCCTTGATCAGCTGCATCGGCACATGGCCCGGGCCTTCGATGATGGTCTGCACATCGTGCTTCCATGCCACCTTGGTCAGCTCGCCCAGCGCCTCGAGCTCGCCGAACTGGGCGGCGTCATTGGCATCGGCGATACAGCCGGGGCGAAGGCCATCACCGAGGCTGAAGGACACGTCATAGGCCTTCATGATCTCGCAGATGTCTTCAAAGTGGGTGTAGAGAAAGTTCTCCCGGTGATGCGCCAGGCACCACTTGGCCATGATCGAGCCACCGCGCGAAACGATGCCGGTCACGCGCTTTGCCGTCAGGGGCACATGGCGCAGCAGCACGCCCGCATGGATGGTGAAGTAGTCCACGCCCTGCTCGGCCTGCTCGATCAGGGTGTCGCGGAATATCTCCCAGGTCAGCTCTTCGGCGCGGCCATCCACTTTTTCCAGTGCCTGGTAGATCGGCACGGTTCCGATCGGCACCGGCGAGTTGCGGATGATCCATTCGCGTGTCTCGTGGATGTGCTTGCCGGTGGACAGGTCCATCACCGTGTCGCCACCCCAGCGGATCGCCCACACCAGCTTCTCCACTTCCTCGGCGATGCCTGAGGAAACCGCACTGTTGCCGATGTTGGCGTTGATCTTGGTCAGGAAATTGCGACCGATGATCATCGGCTCGCTTTCCGGGTGGTTGATGTTGTTCGGCAGCACCGCACGGCCACGCGCGATCTCGTCACGCACGAACTCCGGCGTGATGACCTTCTGGATGTTGGCGCCGAAGTCCTGCCCCGGGTGCTGCGCCAGCAGGCCCGCGTCGCGCACGGCCTCCAGCCGCTGGTTCTCGCGGATGGCGACGAACTCCATTTCCGGCGTGATGATGCCGCGGCGTGCGTAGTGCATCTGGGTGACGTTGGCACCGCCGATGGCGCGGCGCGGCAGCAGGCGGTTGGGGAAGCGTACGGAATCGAGCTTGGCATTGCTCTCGCGCTCACGCCCGAACTGCGAGCTGAGGCCGCCGAGCTGCCCGGTATCGCCCCGCTCCTCGATCCAGCGCGCACGCAGTGGCGAAAGGCCGGCGGCGAGGTCGATATCCGCCTGCGGGTCGGTGTAAGGGCCCGATGTGTCATAGACGGTGACCGGAGCGTTGTTCTCGCCACCGAACAGGGTGGGCGTGCGGGTCAGCGCGATCTCGCGCATGGGCACCTGCAGGTCGGCGCGCGAACCGGGCACGAAGATCTTGCGCGAACCGGGAATCGGCTGGGTCACGGATTCGGAGAGTTGCTGGGCCTGTTGCTGCAGGCTGGGCTGTGCATTCATCGGCATTCGTCCTGGTCGATCCGCACCGTGGTGCGAAGGCCATGCAAGGGATTTGCATGGCGGAACGAAGCGAAGGCGCACGGCGCGCGGCGGGAGCCCGGTACGGGCGTATCCACTGGCGGCCAGCAAAGCTTCCCTACGCCGGTATCAACCGGATCAGGTTCGAAGGGTATTTCTCAACCTTGGCCCGAAAGCCGCGGTACCCCCGCTTCGGGCGGCATTAGACCACAAAGTGATGACGCATTGCCCGGCCCCGCCGCAGCTGCAGACATCGCGCTGACATACCCCTGCGTATCATCCGCCGCCGAAGCCGCGCCGCATTGGCCAGCCTGCCTGCTGCGCCCGCAGCCGCGGCACTGTTTCCACCGGGCATCCCGGGCACACGTGTCCCGGCCCTGCCTTCTGACAGGAGGAGCGCCCACATGGTGTTTCGCATTTCCATCGTTCTGGTCGCCTTGCTGGTACTCGCCGCCGGCATCGCGCCGGGCCCCTTCAATGACATGGTGCAGGGTGTACTGACCCACGTCGTGCGTGGTGCGGGCTGGATGTACCTGCTGATCGTGTTCCTCGCGCTCAGCTTCCTGCTGTATCTGGCGTTTGGCCGCTTCGGCAACCTGCGCATCGGCGGCGAGGATGCCGAACCGGAGTTCTCCAACGGCAGCTGGCTGGCGATGCTGTTCTCCGCCGGCATGGGCATCGGTCTGGTGTTCTGGGGCGCGGCCGAGCCGATCTCCCACCTCACCACGCCACCGGAAGGGCTGGAACCGCAGAGCATGGCTGCGGCACGCGCTTCCATGCGTTATGCGTTCTTCCACTGGGGCCTGCACCCCTGGGCCATCTATGCGCTGATCGGGCTGGCGATGGCCTGGTTCCAGTACAACCGCAACGGCCGCGGGCTGGTCAGCGACATGCTGCAGCCGATCATCGGACAGCATCACCGGGGCTGGTTCGGCAAGCTGGTCAACATTGCCGCGGTGGTGGCCACGGCCATTGGCGTGGCCACCACGCTGGGCTTCGGCACCATCCAGATCGCCGCCGGCCTTGAGCGCGTGTTCGGCCTGACCGCTGATGTGCCGTTGCAGCTGACCGTGATCGCAGTGGCCTTCGTGCTGTACATGATCTCCACCAGCAGTGGCGTCGAGCGGGGCATCAAATGGCTGTCCAGCTTCAATCTCGCGCTGGCCGCGCTGCTGCTGGCGGCAGTGCTGGTACTCGGCCCCACCGGCTTCATCTTCGACACCTTCACCACCACGCTGGGCTCGTATCTCAACCAGCTGGTGACGATGAGCCTGCGCATGTCGCCGTTCTCGGGCAGCACCTGGGTGGCCGACTGGACCATCTTCTACTGGGCATGGTGGATCGCCTGGGCGCCGTTCGTGGGCTCGTTCATCGCCCGCGTGTCGCGCGGGCGCAGCGTGCGCGAGTTCGTGGTCGGTGTGGTGCTGGCGCCCACCGTGCTGGGCTTCCTGTGGTTCTCGGTCTTCGGCGGCACCGCGCTGTGGTCGCAGCTGTTTGGCCATGCCGATCTGGTGACGGCGCTGGGCAACGGCTACGAAACGGTGCTGTTCACCCTGTTCGACAGCCTGCCGGGTTCACTGATCCTGTCGGTACTTGCGCTGTTGCTGCTGATGATCTTCTTCGTGACCTCCGCCGACTCGGCGGTGCTGGTATTGGCCAGCATGTCCACCGATGAAGCCGGTGACCCCCCGCTGTCGCGCAAGCTGAGCTGGGGCGTTGCCGTGGCCCTGATCGCGGCAGTGCTGCTGCTGGCCGGCGGGCTCGACGCGCTGCAGGGCATGATCACCATCGCCGCGTTGCCGTTCGCCCTGCTGATGGTGCTGGTGATGTTGTCGCTCTACCGCGTGCTGGATGCGGAATACAACCGCCAGCGGCGACTCGCCCAGCGCGCACGTCACATGATCGAGGCATGGATAGAGCGGGAGCAGGCTGGGAGCTTGAAGGGTTCAACCGGAGCCGAAGTAACCAAGCCGGCTGCACCGGACAGCATCTGATCTGCGGCGCGAAGCAGAAGGGGCTGCCTCTGGCAGCCCTTTCTTCCTGCAACGCCAGCCGCTTGGCCCAGCGGCATCAGTACCCCGCCGCTTGCCCGTCCTTGCGGCTCTCCGAGGCGCCGTAGTACACGCCGCTTTCGGGATCACGCATGATCGCCTGGTAGCCGCCGTAGGGACCGTCGGCGAAGGTGACGCGGTGGCCCATGCGCATCAGGCTGCGTACGGTTTCCCAGCTGAAGCCGGTTTCCAGATTGACCTCGCCACCGTCACGCATCGCCGTGCCCTGCCCCGTCGGCTCGGTGGAGCCTTCGTGCTGGATGCGTGGTGCGTCGCCGGCTTCCTGCAGGTTCATGCCGAAATCGACCAGATTCATCACGATCTGCGCATGGCCCTGCGGCTGCATCGCACCACCCATCACGCCGAAGCTGGCGAACGGCTTGCCATCCTTGGTGATGAAGGCCGGGATGATGGTCTGGAACGGGCGCTTGCCGGGTGCGTAACCGTTGGGGTGGTCCTTCTGCAGCACGAACATCTCGCCGCGATCCTGCAGGATGAAACCCAGCCCCGGTGGCGCCATGCCGCTGCCCATGCCGCGGTAGTTGGACTGGATCAGCGACACCATCATGCCGTCGGCATCGGCGACCGTCATGTAGATCGTATCGCCCTCCTCCAACTGTTTCGGCGTACCCGGCTGTACTTCCTTCAGCGCCTTGTCCATCGATATCAGGCCGCGTCGCTGCGCTGCGTACTCCTTGGAAACAAGCTTCTGCACTGGTGCAGGTGAGAACGCCGGGTCGGCATAGAAGCGCGCGCGGTCGGCAAAGGCCAGCTTCTTGGCCTCGACGAAGAGATGCAGGTGTTCGGCAGAGCCGAAGGCGATCTTCGAGAAATCGTAGCCTTCGAGAATGTTGAGTATCTGCAGCGCGGCAATGCCTTGGCTGTTGGGCGGCAGCTCCCACACATCGTAGCCACGGTAGTTGCTGCTCACCGGCTCCACCCATTCGCCGTGGTGCGCGGCAAGGTCGTCGTAACTCAGGTAACCGCCATTGGCCTTGAAGTAATCGCCGATCGTGCGTGCGATATCGCCCTTGTAGAAAGCGTCACGACCACCCTCGGCGATGCGTTGAAGCGTGTTGGCCAGATTCGGGTTGCGCCACATCTCGCCTTTGCGTGGCGCACGGCCATCGATGGTGAACTGTTCAGTGAAGCCGGGATACGGCGACAGGCGCGGCACCGAGCGATCCCAGTAGTAGGCGATGACCTCTGCCACCGGGTGACCTTCGCGCGCATAGCGGATCGCAGGCGCCAGATTGTCGGCCATGGGCTTGCGGCCGAAGCGCTCATGCAGCGCGAACCAGCCATCCACCGCGCCTGGCACGGAGACCGGCAGCGGCCCCGTTGCGGGTATCTCCTTCAGCCCCCGCCGCTGGAACTCGGCCAGCGTCAGCGAGCGCGGCGAACGCCCCGAGCCGTTGTAACCGTAGAGCTTGCTGGTCTTCGGGTCCCACACGATGGCGAACAGGTCACCACCGATGCCGTTGCCGGTGGGCTCCATCAACCCGAGCGCGGCATTGGCGGCGATGGCGGCATCCACCGCCGAACCGCCTGACTTCATGACATCCAGCGCGATCTGCGTGGCCAGCGGCTGCGACGTGGCCGCCATTGCATGCGGTGCGATCACTTCCGAACGCGTGGCAAAAGCGTGCCCGGTGACACGATCCGCTGCCGATGCAACGCCGGAAACCGTCGAGAGAATCGCTAGAAAAATGGCTGTGCGCAGCATGGTTTCGTACCGGGTTGTGTAAGAGAACGATAGCGCAGCGAAACATCTTACGCACGTCTTACGCAGCGGTTTTATCAAGTGCCCTGACTCAACCAACCTGCCGCCAAATGCACGCGCCAGGCACATCAGCAGCACAAAAGGGGCTCTTCAATGGAAATGCGATCCAAGCGCCGCCAGGGCGGCTTCACTCTGGTCGAAATGGCCGTGGTTCTGGTCATCATCGGCGTGATCATCGGTGCGGTGATGATCGGCCGCGACGTGCAGCGCAATGCTGAGTACACACGCATCAAGCAGAAGTTCGTCGACCAATGGGTCGTCGCCTACAACACCTATAGCCAGCGTACCGGTGCTCCGGTAGGCGACAACCAAGCTGCTCCACGCTTGATGGTCAATGGTGCGAAGCACGGTGCCGGCGTCGGCACGGGTGCCACCATCTCCGGCGGTGACATGACCAATACACAGTCACCCGGCGCTCTCTGCCAAGGCAATCTCCCGCCCGGCGTGACTCCTGCCGCCACTGGCACCGATCTACGCGACATCATGCGCAAGGCCGGCATCACCCTCCCGCCAGGCCGCGGTGATGGCTTCGAGGACCGATACGCCTATCTGGATACCAACGGCAATCCGCAGGAAGTGCAGGTGTGCTTCCAGTGGAATCCGCCGGGCACCGGCTCTGGGTCCGGCAACGTCATGGTTGTCACGGGTTTGACCCCGGATCTGGCGCGCTCCCTGGACCAGATGATCGATGGCAAGTCCGACCCGAAGGCTGGTGCATTCCGTCAGTCCGGCATCACCGCGCGCGCAGCCAATGCCACGGCCAACACCGGCTCCACCGCCGGCAGCGAGGAATGGCAGGGCAACAACACCCAGTCGGCAAGCTCCGGCCAGGGCAGCGCAGCCACCGTCGGCCAGAACACCGATACCGAGCAGGTTCTGACGCTGACCGCCCACTACAAGATGAACCAGTAAACACGCCATGAAAGCGCCCAATCCACTCGCCCGCCTGAGGCAGTCACGACGCTTGTCGCTGATTGTGTTCGCCATTTCGTTGTTGGCCTTGATTCTGACAGCGATCTGGTTCATCAGCGCCCGATCCGCGCTTGCCAACGCCTATGAGCGGCTTGGCAATTCCCGGCAGGCGTTGTCCGAAGCACAGGTGCGCGAGCAGGAGGCGCAACTGAAAGTGGATCAGGCACGCTCTGCAAACGAACTGGTCCAGGCAGCGGCCAACGCAAATCTGCAGCCACAGGGGTGGGGTGAACGCCTTCTCAGTCTGCAACAGGCACAGCTGACACGTGCCGATGCAGCCACCTTGCTGGATGCGCTCGGCCGCTCGAACAACCGCATCACCGGCACCGAGGCCTTTGAGCTTTCGGTCACGCATCCGGACGAAGGGTTGTTCGACGTCCCCAACAGTGTCGATCGCATGCCGGCGCCACTGTCGGTGACGCTGCGGGGAGGCGTGATGTTCCGTACCAATGAGTTCGCTCCCGTTGTTCCGAGCGTCGTCCCCGCCCCGACTGCCCCTGCCACCACCAATGGCCCGTCACCCGCGGGCGGAGCCCCCCAATGAGCCGCGAGCTATTGATCCAACAGCAGGGCAGCTGGCTGGTCTTCGATAACGATGTTGTCACCCGCAGCGAAGCCCGCCCGCGCCCCGAGCGAACCACCATTGCCATAGCCGACTTCGAGGGCGGCGTAAGCAGCGTGGTCTCTCTCGAAGGCAGCCCGGCCCATGCAGTCGCGCTCATCGAGAAGCGCCTGCGTGCTGACGGCATGATCGACAGCGAAAGCAAGATTCTCATCCACAAGACCCGTACGGTAGGCGCCGGCTACCAGACCCTGTTCACTGCGGCACCGCTGGACTTGTGGCAACAGACCTATGCATGGGCAGAAGCCCAGCCAGACCATTGCCTGCTCATCCCCATCACTTCCCTGCTCTGGAGCAAACTCAAGAGCGGCGGAGCTCTCGTCTATCACTCCGGGCGCCAGCTCACTGCCTTGGCGCAGCTCAAGCACAACATCGTCTATCGGACGTCACTGGCGTATAGCGATGAGCCATCCGATCTGGCGATGACAGCCGGCGCCCTTGCCGAGCAGCTCGCAAATGATCTCGAGGGCGGTGACCAGCATATGGAGCCACTGCGTGCACAGTGGTGCTCGGTACTCGTGCCGCAGCCGCAGGCTGGCGAAGCCTGGTTGGACGACCAGCTGCGCGAAGTTTTCTCCGCCCGAAGCGGGATGGCGGTCGATCCAGTCCCTACCCGACCGGTAACCGATGCAGAGGGAAACCACTTCCGCAGCAGCGCTGCCTGGCTGGCGCGTGGTGCCTCACCAACGATTGCAGTCAACCCTACCAGCAGTCGAATTGCGTACATGGCCGAATGGGCGCTGCCCCTGGCCAGCGCCGCCTCCGTCGTGTTCGCACTGGCATTGGGCTCCATCGGCGCCCGCTGGACCCTGAGTGCCAACGAGGCCAATGGACAGGCAGATCAGGTTGGAACGCAGGTCGCTGACATAGACGAAAAAATTGGCACTTTGGCCGGTGCTCAGACCATGCCGGCGGAGTACCCGGCCACCGCCGCCTTCATCGAAAAGATCAACACCCTGCAGCAGGGTATCGACCCCATCCGCGGCCTGAACATCATCCGTGACGCGGCATATGGCCAGGTACGCATTCTACGGGTACGTCTGGAAACTCCGGCACCAGCAAGCAACTCAGGCGAGCCGGGCACCACGGTTGATCGCCCGACGCTACGCGTTGATGGTGCCGTCGATCCCGCCCAGGGCGACGGCATGCAGGTACCCAACTTCATTGAACGTCTGCGCCAAGCCGGCTACGAGCCAGTTCCTCTTGATCCACATGGGGGCAATGTCGGCACCAACAATCTCTTCTCCTACCTGCTGAAAGAGCCCGTAGCCCCGGGGGCCGCACCATGAAGATGAAGTACATCGCCATCGTCGCCATTGCCCTGTGGCTCGGTGCGGTTGGCTGGCTGGCAAGCATGGTGATCACGAAACCCGCGGCACTACGCGTGAATTCCGCAACAGAGGAAACAGCCACCATGGCTGAGCTGCGGACGTCGATTGATCGCAACAAGCGCATGCTTGCGTCGATCAGCCAGTTCAGCGCTGCTCCCGGATCACATTTCAATGCTGGCCCCATCGTTGCAGTAGCTCCGGCACAGACCACAGTTCAGTCGGAAGCGGAACAGGTTCCGCCACCCGTTGTTTCCTTGGTACTGAGCTCCAGTGGAAACCGAACCGCCTTCGTCAATGGCGAGCAGGTGCGGGCAGGACAACGCCTCTCCACCGGTGGTCGTGTCCGAGCCATCGGCAATGACTGGGTGCGTATTGATGATCCAGTCCATGGCAACCAGGTCTATCGCGTGCAAGCCATGATCCCGTCGCGGACTGGAGAGTCCAAATGAATCCGCGCCACAAGCCGCTGCTGCTGGCCTGTGTGGTCATCGTCGTTGGCGCGGTGCTCGTCCTCATATTCCGGAATGGTGCGGGCCAGATTGCAGAGCAGAACCCAATGCCAGCCCCGGCCGCCGAAGCAACCGCGTCGAGCCCGGAAGCCGCCGCACCCGCCAGCAGCACCCCACCGGCGGATGCGTTCCCTTGGGAAAACAATCCGCCCCAGCCGGCTGCCATGCCGCCGGAGCCGCCCGTGATCCAGCCGCAGGCACAGACACCCGCGCAGATCATGGGACCAGAGAACGTTGCCGCTCTCCGTGAACAGGTCCGCAAGGGCCAAGCCACCGCCGACGGCATGCTTCGTCAGCTCGATGAGCTGGAGGCCGCGGGTCAGGCCCCCAAAGATATGGATATTCCTGCCCTGCGCAACAACGTCAGGATAGCCAAACAGGCCCAAGCGCTGGCCATGGAAATGGTCGATCTGACCGAGAAACCCGATTCGCCCGAGAAGACCAGGCGGATTGAGGAAATCCTGGCCGAACTACAGCAACTGCAAGGTCAGTTGAAGACCGACATCCGGCTCCCCTCCACCACCGCCCCTCCTTCGACCAACACCCGTTGACGCCATGACACGCGCAGCGCCACCGAGACAACAATGCGGGTACAGCCTGATCGAGGTGAGCGTCGTCGTGGGCGTGCTTGGCGTACTCACCTTCGCAGTGACATCCGGCATGGAGAACATGCAGAAGTTCCGCGAGCAGCGCATCGCTTCGGCCGACGCGGAGTCCGCACGAAACGCGATCAGGGCATTCGTCCTGAGCAACAAGCGACTACCGTGCCCCGCCGCGTCCGATTCCTATCGTGAAGCAGACTTTCCATGCAGCCGCGATGCGGGTTGGCTTCCCTACGAATCACTGGGACTTCAGCCGCCGCCGCAGCGCACGCGCATGAAATACGGCATCTACCTAAGCGCTGCTGCCAACCTCGCAGCACCTGCGCCGCAGTCATCCGACGGACTCGACCCTGAACGCACCGGGGGCTTGCTTGTCGCGCTGTCCGCGGCAGCACGGGCAAACGGATCAACCAGCACGCCTCACTATTCAGTAGCCGGCGACCAAACAACCACCATCGGCTGCCCCGGTGGTGCTGTGGTCAACCCTGCCTTCGTCATCATCGCCCCCGCATCGGATCTCGCCGGAAACAGCAGCTACTTCGAGTCTCCCCACGACCGCTTCGGAAGTGGAAGCAAGTGCGTGACATCACCCGCCCACCGCGTCAACGCCGGCATGGACGACATCGTCGTCGCCGAGAGTGCCAACTCACTGCTGGGCTGGTTCTCCAACTCAACACGCTAGCTACATCGCATCGCGCACCAAATCACTTATCCAGGGCCGCTTTCATGAACTCCAGACTCATTCCGCGCAAAAGCTCCTTCTGCAGGCTTGTCAGCATCAGCACTGGCTGCCTGTTGCTCGCGGCATGTACCAACATGCCCCCGCGCAGCATCAAGGATCTGCCTCCCACCGAATACAAGGCTCTGGAGCGCACCGGAACGGCGATCAGCGAGGAATCTGCCAAGCTTGCAGCGCGCCAGGACAAGCTGCTGGAAGATGTCGAGCACCGCAGCCCGGCGACCTTGGCCACAACGCCAATCGCTCCCACCTACGACCCGCTGGAGAACAGCGTCGTCAGCATCAGCATGTATGACGCAGATGTCGGCCAACTGCTGTGGGCATTGGCCGACGAACTGAAAATGAATCTGATCGTGGATCCCAAGGTGCTGGAGCAGAAGCAGCGTGCCAGCCTGCACCTTCGGAACGTATCCGCACGGGAGGTCTATCGCCACATCCTGGATGCCTTCGACCTGAGTGGCGAGGTCCGCGGTGGATCGCTGGTGGTATCGCAGATGAGCGAACGCATCTTCAACGTGGATATGCTCAACTCGGTCACGATGATGGATCTTTCATCAGGTGGCGATGTTTTCGGCGCTGGCATGCAAGGCGGAGAAGGCGGCGGTGGCCAGTCACTGAAAGGTGACCTGAGCATCTCCGGCAGCATGGGCAAGGAGAGCGACCCGTACAAGCAGCTCGACGCCGCGTTGAAGGTCATTCTCGGAGAAGATATCGCAGCGACAGCCGCTGCGCGGCGCCCAGACGACCCACCTCCGGCGGAGACTGCGCGCTATAGCCTGGATCCGGGCACCGGCACGCTCTACGTCCGTGCCCGCCCGTCACAGGTACGGGCCATCGAGGACCTCCTGGAGCACAGCAAGAAGAAGCTGCGCCGCCAGGTGCTGGTGGAAGCCCAGATCCTTGACGTATCGCTCAACGACAATTCCAACTTCGGCGTGGACTGGAACCTGCTGCGCAATCGCATCGCTGGCCTGTATGGCGACACGCCCGCCAACATTCTGCCGCTTCCGGACACCACACTCCCCTACAGCACCCGCAATCGTCTGGGGAGCCAAGGCCGCTCCATCGTGTTCCCCACCCAGACACTGGGTTCGGTCGCTGGGCGTGCGATGGGCCTGAGCTACATGAATGACACCTTCTCCGCTACCGTCAACGTGCTGCGCGGCTTCGGAAACGTCAAGGTGCTCTCAAACCCGAGCGTCCGCGTGCGGAACGGCAGCCCGGCCTACCTGAGCGTTGGCACCAACATCCGCTATGTCACCAAATCGACTACCAACTTCTCGGGTGGTTCGGGGAGTGGCTCCGGCTTTACTTCGTCTGACATCCAGACCGACTCACTGTTCTCGGGCGTCGTCATCGGTGTCGCGCCGATGGTGCACGAGAACGGCTCAATCGAACTGCTCGTTCACCCGATGCAGACCGAGGTGCAGCCCGGCAGTCTGAAGCTGCAGACATTCCCCAACGGCAATGCAGTGACGCTGCCGCAGATCAACGTCAAGGGCATCACTACCACCCTGAATCTGCGCGATGGCGACACTGTCCTGCTCGGCGGACTGATCGACCAGAACTCCTCCATTGATGACCGTGGCATTCCCGGCGTCTCCGATGTGCCGGTATTCGGCCGCCTGTTCGGCTCGCGTGCGCGTACCCACGGAACCCGCGAGCTGGTCGTTGTGCTGCGGGTGAAAGTGCTGTGAGCATGGTCTACGACGCCCTGCGCGGAGATGGCAAGTCTTCGCCCGCAACTACCCGGCACGTCCCTCGTGCCACGGGCTGGTCGTCCCTGCCGAAGCAGGGGCGTTGGTTGCTGCTGGGCGTCGTGCTCGCGGGTCCTGTAGGTTTCCTGATCGCCCGAGGCACAGGCGAGACGCCGCCTTCCCTGGCTGCGAAGCAGGCCACTATTCCCACCACCACGGAGGAACCCGCTGCTTCCGTCCAGGCTCCATCGGGTACGCCACTGGCCACCACCAGTGCCCGGACGGCACCGCCGCCTTCAGCGGCACCCATTAAAGCTACCGCTGCGCAGATTGAGGAAGAACGGCCTGCCATCGCCCCGCTCCCGGCGATCACCTTGGCAGAGCGCCCAGCGCAGGCGCCCTCTCCCGCACCCCCTACCGCTGCTGCCCTGCCTTCGGTCGCGCCCACCAAGCAAGCAACTGAGCTACCTTCGCCTGTGCCCAGTGGCGGGAGCGCATCGATACCGTCGGCGTCACCCGCCCTGCAGAGTCAGAACACATCACAGCTGAAGATCAGCGTCAGTCAGGCACCCATCGCCATTACCAAGACCGCTTCAGATGGTGGCGGGGAACCTGATCCACAGCAGGTCAAGGCAGCCCTCTCTCGCCTTCAGGCTGCGGTCGCTGCTGGCGACGGACAGATCAGTAATTGCACGCTCAGTGAACTTCAGGCGCTGCTGCCCACCAACAGTCTTACCCTGCTCAGGGCACGCGCCCTCGCCGCACATGGCAGTGGTGATCTCGATGCTGCTGTCCGCTACTACCGTTCCATCCTCCAGCGCGTTCCAGAGGACGAGCAAGCTGGCGTCAATCTTGCACTCATCGATGCCCGTCAAGGGGATATCGGCGCCGCACGCGACCGCTTGTCCCGCATGTCGTCACGCAATGTCGATTCGCAGATGATCAGCCGCGCGCAGGCGGAGCTGGAGAGGCGGCAGCCATGAACCCGGCCCTGGCCCGTCACCTGCAGACCTTGGGACTGGAGCGTTCGCCATTCCCGCCGACGCCGGATGCGGACGCCTACTACGCCACGCCGCTACTTGAAGGCGAATTGATTGAAGCGGCACAGGCACTGCGCACCCGAAGCGGCTTCGTCCTGCTCACGGGTGAAGTAGGCACCGGCAAAAGTACATTTCTGCGGCGCCTGCTGGGCCAGTTGGAGAACGATGGCATATCTGTATCACTTGTCTTCAATACCTTTCTGCAGGAGGACGATCTCCTCGCGGCGATCCTGCGGGACTTCGGTCTGGCACCGCTTGGCAACGCCGCCACCGACATCGAGTTGCTGAACCGCTTTCTGGTCAGCCGCTGGCAGGCAGGAAGAACCTGCGTACTGATCATCGACGATGCGCAGAACCTTACGCTGGGAAGTCTGGAGCTCGTACGCCTGCTCACCAGCCTCGAGACGGGACAGGAAAAGCTCCTGCAGATCGTGCTCTCAGGGCAGCCCGAGCTCCGAAGGAACCTGGAGCAGCCGCAGATCCGGCAGCTGACCAGTCGCATCTGCAAGCATGTACGACTGCAACCACTCGATCTTGCGGAGACACGCGCCTACGTCGATTTCAGACTGACGGCTGCGGGAGCGGATGGGAGCATCCGGGTTCAGCATGATGCGGCCGCAACGCTGCACCGCTGCAGTAAAGGCAATCCGCGTCGCATCCACCTGATCATGGACCGCTGCCTTTATGGCCTGTATGCACAGCCGAAAGGCATGCGTCGCGTTGACAGCCAGCTGATAAGGGATGCTGCGACGCAATCCGGTGCCCTGCCTGCTGAGGCCGGTACGCGCCGGAATCTTGTGGCAGTCGCTGCGACCCTTGCGGCCACTGGACTGCTGGGTATCGCCGGCCTGCTCGTCGGCGGCAGTGAATCCCGCGCCGACAGCCAATCGCACGTCGCATCGCCCTCCGCTCCGGAGTCGGCACCTACCTCCACCGCTGCGGCCGCAAAGGTCATCAGTGAGCCATGGACGGATTGCCTCCGTCGTACCGGCAGCCCCCAGCAGCGCCTCGACTGGGTTGAAGCGCGCACCGCCAGGGAACTACAGCGAACGCCTGATATCTGCATCCAGCAGCACGGCATGCGCTGGCAGATTGCATGGTCGCCGCCGGACACCGTCATTGCGCTCGAAAAGCCAGCAACCGTCGATGCCGCACTGCGTCAGCTGCAGACACGCCTGACCGCACTAGGCCACTACGACGGCGATATCGATGGTCGCTTCGGCCGGCTTACCGGACGCGCGCTCAGTCGGTACCAGCAAAGCGTTGCACTTCCGGCCACCGGACAGATTGATCCGCTGACCCTGCTCCTGCTTCAAGCGAGCCACGCATCAACCACTCCCTCTCACTCCAGAACCACGGACGTCCCACCTCATGGCAACGGTTGACTCCCGCATTCCTGCCGCCTCGGCCAACAATACCCAGGGGCTCGTCAGCCTTGAGCAGGCAAAACTTGGCGTTGTGCTCAACGAGCGTGGCCTGCTGGATTCCATCCAGCTGCTGTATGCCCGGCAGAAGAATCTGGTCGAGCAGACGAGTTTTGGCCGATTGCTGATCCGCCATGGCCTGGCCAATGAATCGGATATCGTCCGTACGCACGCCGAACTGGAGAACATGGAGTACGCGCAGGTTGACACCCTGCCCAACCCGGACCCGCAGGTCCTGGCCATGTTCAACCGCGAGCTGTGCCAGCTGCGGCAGTTCCTGCCACTGCGACGTAACGGCGACCAGTTGGAAGTCCTGCTGGGTGACGCTGACCAGGCCGCTGTGCAACAGGTGGTACTGCAGCGCTGCGGTTTGCGCTGCCGGTTCTTCCAGGGTGAATACGGCAAGGTCGCACGACTGATCCGCCAGACCTACTACTTTGCGCAGAACCCGATCGAGACACTGCTGGAAAAGGAAATCCGCCGGCTCGCGGTAGACAACGACCACGCCTACAGCCCCGAGAAGCTGCTGGACTACCTCCTGCACCTTGCCATCCGTGAGCGCACGACCGATATCCATATCGCCCCGTCGGAGCACAGTCTTCACGTGCTGTTCCGCATCGACGGCGTGCTGCGCCCGATGTGGGCCATGCCCAATTCGCTCAACCGCCTCCTCGGCTACATCAAACTTGCTGCCGAGATGGACATCTCTGAACAACGCCGCCCGCAGGACGGCAGCTTCCGCGCCACCGTGCTTGACTCGCCGATCACCGTCCGCGTCTCCACACTGATCACCGAGTCGGGAGAGCGCACCGTCATGCGCCTGCTGCCGGAGCACAGCGATCTGGCCGGACTGGAAGAGATGGGCTTCTTTGCTGAAGACGTCGCGACGCTGGAGCGCCTCTTCTCCCGCCCAGCTGGTCTCATTCTCATCACGGGACCCACCGGCTCAGGCAAAAGCTCCTCGCTGCACGCCGCACTACGCATGCAGTCGCTGATCGAGCGCAACGTACTTACCGTGGAAGATCCCATTGAGTACCGCGTGCCCGGCGCGGGCCAGACCGAGGTGAACCGTCGCGCCGGCTATGAGTTCGGCTCCGCGTTGCGACACTTTCTTCGCCATGACCCGGACGTGATCCTGCTGGGCGAAATGCGCGATGCAGAGACCGCACAGGCCGCACTTGAGGCCGCGGCCACCGGCCACTTGGTGCTCTCCACGCTGCACGTAACCAGCGTATTTGGCGTGGTCCCACGCCTGCGGCCGCTCGGCCTTGAAGCGCAGGTCATTGCAGACAATCTCCTTGCCGTCGTCAACCAGCGTCTGGTTCGCCAGAACTGCATGTTCTGTGCGGCCGACGTACCGTTCACAGAGAAGGAATGCCAGTGGCTCAACCTCCCCATCGGCACGATGGGCCGACGCGGAAAGGGCTGTGATCGTTGCCGCGGCAGCGGCTACTACGGACGCCTTCCCGTCTACGACATCATGATGGTTGATGAGCCACTGGCCAACGGAATCTCGGACGATGCCAGCCGCGAAACAATCCGCAGCCTGGCCATGAACGCCGGATTCCGCGGCATTGAACATATTTCACAGCGTCGCGTCATCGCCGGCCAGACCACCAGCGAGGAAATCCTGCGCGTCGTCGGCGTGGGTCCAAGCCCATGAATGTCTACTACTACCGCCTGCTGCTGACCAGCGGCCGCGTGAAAACCGGCATCACCCAACTGTCGGTCGAGCGGGATGCATCCGCGCGGATGTGGCTGGAAAAGAACTTCGATGCGGTCGTGCTCACGCTGTATCGCTTCCCCGGTTGGCTGGCTGAAACACAGCGCTCCCTGTCACACCTGTTCAGACCCACCATCAAGCCTGTCGAACTGGCAGGCATGCTGCGTGACCTTGCTGTAATGACCAGCAGCGGCATTCCCGTGATGGAGGCTCTGCGCGCCGTTGCCAATGAAGTGGGGAGTGGGCCCACTTCCAATCCGGCCAAACTGGCACGTCGCCTGCTGGAAGAGCTCGACGCTGGCGCGACCTTCAGCGAAGCCTTCGCACGTTACCCCGATGCTTTCCCGGAAACCGTCCGCAACTTGGTAATGATCGGCGACGAAACAGGTTCAATGGATCGGATGCTTAAAGAAGCAGCCGATCATGTCGAGCGGGTATCGAAAATGACCGCCGACACACGCCAGGCCCTGATATACCCGGCGTTCGTGTTCTCGGCCATCTTCGCTGCTGGTGGATTCTGGATCTACTACGTCATCCCCAATCTGGCCGACCTCTTCAAGCAGATGAACGCAAAGCTGCCGCCGCTCACCGTCGCGGTGATGAAGGGCTCGGAGTGGCTCATCGGCCATTTCACCTATATAGCGATAGGCATGGTAGTCGCAGCCTTCGCGCTATGGGTGACCTGGCGCCACTCACGCGCATTTCGCCGCGCAACGCACTACACCCTGCACAAGCTTCCGATTGCAAAGACCATCATGTATTCCTCGGGCTTGGCATTCTTCACTGAATACATGGCACTACTGATCCGCGCTGGCGTGGACATGGTCAGCAGCCTCCAGGTGATGGAGCGTGCCATGCGCGATGAGTACTACCGTGATCGAATCATTGCCATACGTCAGGTACTTGAGCGTGGTGATCGAGTATCAGCAGCGATGCGGCAGGTGGGCGGCTTCCCCTCGATGATGGTCCGCATGATCGGCGTCGGCGAGGACACCGGCACCCTGGATTCCCAGTTCTCGCGCCTCTCCGAGGAGTACAGCCTACGCCTTCAGCGGCTGATCGCCAATCTGTCTGAAATCATCAAACCGGTGGTCGTCCTGCTCGCAGGCGGCATGTTCGTCTTCCTTATCGTCGCGTTGCTGCTGCCGGTCTATGACCTTGTTCAGCAGGCCATCACCTCGCCCCACCTGTAACCGAGGAAGCCAGATGATCCGTTCCAATCCACGCGACGCACGCGGCTTCACCCTGATGGAAATGGCCGTGGTGCTCGTGATCATTGCCATTCTCATCGGCGGTGTCAGCGTTGGCCGTGATGTATACCGCAGCGCCGTGGCCGAGCGCATTGGCAGCCAGTTCATTCAGGGCTGGATGCTGGCGTACGACCGTTATGTAGCGCAGGTAGGCAGTGTCCCTGGAGATGATCTCTCCAACCCCACCGGCAGGGTGAACAAGGGTAGTTCGCCACTATGCCGCGATGCCTTGCGTGATGCGATGCTGCAGTATGGCGTGGCGTTGCCTGACGGCCGCGCCGAAGGACTGGAAACCCGCTATGTCTATCAGGACGCCGCCGGCCTGCCGCGCGAACTGGAAGTCTGCTTTCTTTCCGTGCCTGACTGGGCTGAGCCCGGTGCTGGCAATACCTACACAAACAGGCCGCGCAACGTTATGCGTCTCACGGGACTAACGCCGGAACTGGCAAGGCAACTGGACGTCCGCATGGATGGAAACGTCAATGCACGCTTCGGGCGCGTGCGCGAAGTCAACAAGCACAACCTCACATCCAGTGTCGCCGCACCCCCGCCAGAGTTTCCGTGGAGCCGCAACGAACTCAACAACCGGAGCAGCACCGCGGGGGACAGCGGGCAGGTCCTTCCCGTCGACGCCTACCTGAAGATGAATCGCTGACCAAGGCCATCGCCGCCATGAACATCACTACCAGACAGTTGGATCCTCCTGGCTCACCTCCAAGACACCAGACGGGGATGAGCCTGCTCCAGGTGATGCTGATTCTTTTGTTGCTCGGTGCCATCGTCGCGACGGGCTTCCAGTTGCTGCAGTCCCGCGCAGCCACCACACAGGCCATGCAGCAAGCTCAGGCGCTGACCTGGGCTGACCAAGCCGTTGCCTCGTTTGCTGCTGCCAACTCCAGGCTTCCCTGCCCGGCGAGTACTCCCGAAGGGAAGGAGGATTGTGCCTCGGGTTCCAGCAAGGGCTATCTCCCCATCGCCTCGCTGGATACCTTTTTCGACCACAGAAGCACATCCATCATCGGCGCGTCCGGAACGGGAAAGCTCCCCAGCCCTGTGATGTACGCGGTGAATCGTGCCTCAAGCAGCGGCACTACTGCGCCTTATGCCGCGATGGCGGCTCCGCGGCTGGATCTGGCACAGGCCGCCCAGCGCTATAGCCCGCCGCTGTACAAGGCTGACGAGAAGGCTTACGAAATACGTCCAGAGTTCAAGATAGACAAAGATACGTTCAAGTACGATGCCGTCAACGGCTTCGACTTCTGCGCATCTCTCAGCCAGGCATCAGCAAACCCCGCATTGACGGGGGGCCTGTCCGTACCTGTTGGCTCAAAGGGGAATCAAGCTATCGCCTACGGTGTCGCCATTGCCGGCGCCACACCAGGGAACACTGGGCGCTTCGACGATGACAATCTGGACAATGCGCTCTCCCTCGCTGATCCCGGAAGAGCCGATTCTGCCAACTATGATGATCGTGTTCGGATACGCACGTTCGAGTCCCTCTCACAGTCGGTCGGCTGCAACCTCCTGGCCACCATGGCACCCGCCGTAGGCCGGCCTGCATCTGTGGACAACGTGCCAATCGCTGTAATGGATCTGGTGGCCGACAGCGCCAGCATTGATGATTCAGTCAAGGATATCCAGCAGAACACGAAGGATAGTGCGACGGATGCGGTTGCCAGTGGCAAGCAGGCCGTGGCATTTGCAACCATTGCCGTGGTGATGGCCGGCGTGGACGTCGCCTCGAAAGGCATCGATCTGGGTGAAGCGATCGGCCTGCTCTCTCAGAACATCGTTCGATGTGTGGCATCGCTGGGCGTGGAATGTTGGCGTGTTGCGCCGTCCGCGATAGCGCTTGGGCTCAACGTAGCATCACTCACCCTGAGCGTCGCCAGTCTGGCGCAGGCAATTGCCTCATTGACAATCAACAGCATGGCGCTCGTCGAGGCCAGCACCGTTCTGCAGTTGGCACAGGCGGCCATTGATGCCTCAAGCACCAATAATCTCTCCGAGGCTTTGAAGCAGGCACATGATGCAGCCTACGGCATTGGCTGCGTCACCACGTTCAAGCCAGAGAAGGGCATCAAGGAAACCGTCTGTGAGAGAGAAGGGCTCAAGCAGACCTCCGAGAAGTCCGAAGCGACCGCCACGGCGCAGGAGACGGCTCGCGACGCGTTTAAAAGGAAATACATGGATTCCTGGGAGGGCGATGAGCTGAACAACCGGATCCCCGGTTGGAAGGACCTTGATGCCAAAGAACGGGCCTCCAGAAAGAGCAGCGCGGTGAATGCGCTGAAGAGCGCGCAAAACTACATTGATGCCGTCACGACGCTGGAGTCTTACCAAGCAGACCTCAAGACCTACCAAGATCAGTTTGCCAAGCTTAAGTCCCTGGTGGAAAACCAGTCCAAAGGAAATACACAGACGGGTAACGACAAATCCATATGCGAACTCAAGCCAACAGAGCATGAAAGGACGCTGTGTCGCTCAGCGCTCATGCAATGCGATAAGGAGCCAAGCAGTGTCGAAAGACTGAAATGCGAAGATGCAGCCTTGACCGTGACCTACATCGCCACATGTATTCGTAATGGGGTCCTGGAGGTTTTCACGCCTCCAATCACGACCGGACAATCGGGGAACGACTCGACGTCAGCTTCAGTGCCCTTTTGCATTCCAGCACTCATCGATGCCGTCGATTACGCCTCCAACCGGGTCTCTGAGCAGACCAACGTAGTAAACCAGAGACTGGTGGAGGCACGTAAAGCAGAAGCTACAAACATCGCCATAGATCCCACTGGAAACGATGGGATACCGCTAGGAGTCTCCGTCTTGGGGGTCCACTATCCCTCTGAGTGGACGTATTGCACCGCAGAAATGACTGAAAGCAAGTCTTGTGATGCGATCCCATTTGTTTCGGGTTTCACCCTGCCCCCACTGGATCAGTTTGTTGGTGGATATCTGCCGCTGCTACGCCTCGGAACACCATCTCGGTGGCTTTCCTATGGAGATGCGTATCGCCAGTACACACACCTCAAAGCGAACGCAGAGGAGGCAAGGACCGCTGCCAACTTGACCCTCAAGCAGTTCGAGGGTGCAGTTGCGGCTTATGAGGAACTGAAGGGGATCAGCGATGGAGGATCAGCGGCGAACGGCATCAGCCTATGGATTGGCGCCAACCAGACGGTCAAGGCGGCTGATGACCGGGGAACCGTAGGCCCAGATCGCAACGCCAATGGCCAATCGACGGTGTCGCCATGACCAGCCATTTTTCCAGAACCTCCAGCGGCGGCTGGACATTGCTCGAAATGGCTGTGGTACTGGTCATTGCAGCATTGCTGGCTGTCGTCATTGTTCCGATGCTTCCTCTCGGCGCAGAACTGGGGGAACAGGAGCTTGCCGACCAGCGTATTGCGAAGGCTCAGGATGCGCTGGTCGGTTATGCGCGGAGTCACTACCGTCTCCCCTACGCTGACCAGGACGGTGATGGCCGCGAAGATATCGGCGCACTTTCTGGCCGCCTGCCTAGCGCGACACTCGGCTTGCCCGAAATTACTCCGATGGGTTACGGCCTTGAAGCGGAGTTGGCCTTGGCCGCCGATGCAAGAAATTATAATCCGGACCTTCCCGTAGTGGCCGGAACGAGCACCACTGCGGAATCAAGTGGCTTGGACTTCTGCGTCAGACTGGCTGGGGCCAAGCATAGATCCAGCACCCCGACCAGCGGCCCTGTGAACTCGGCATTCGCAGTCAGCCACCGTCTCCCTAATGGTGATCTACCCGCTTCATTGTCCATAACCAATGCTGGTGACGGACCTCAGCCAGGCCAATCCACAATCAAGACCTCTGCGCTGGGCATGGGGGAACTCTACACTCGACTCGGCTGCGTGGAACGCCTGCCGCGCGCCTTCGCGGCAGCGCAATCGGCACAAACCGCACAGAGCGCCTATCTGCTTGCCGAGCAGCACTTGAAGATGTACGAGTTCTACGTCGAAGTTGCCGACCTGAATCGAAGCAATGCGGATGTAGCGGTTGCATTCGCAGCATACGACCTTGCCTCTGGCCTCATCAATGCAGCAATAACCGCGATGATGGCAATCAATGATATCGCTCCACCAAAGAATGCATTCAAAGTAACCGTTGCCATTGCCCAAGGACTGATTGTTGTGGCCCAGATCACTACCACCGTCATGGGCTTGATCGCGAGCGCGGAGGAAGCCAAGAAAGAGTCGGACGCCGACTTCGCTGCGGCGGAAAGCGCGCGCGACAATGCTGCCGCGGAGCTGGAACGGTTGAAAGCGCTTCGCAACGCAGCAACCGTTAAAGCACGTCAGCTTGACAGTACGGGATTGAACCCATGAACGCAGCCGCTTCTCACCGCCGGAAACTCCACGAGCATGGCTTTTCACTGCTGGAACTTGCGATCGTGCTTGTCATCCTCGGCCTTATCGGCGTGATTCTCGTGCGTTGGTATGGCACAGTGCAGGATGACAGGCAACGCACCCATGTCCGCAGCCTGCTGGAGCGCTCGGACGACGCGCTTGTTGCTTTCGCCGCCACATTTAATCGCCTGCCCTGCCCAGCCACTGACGATAGAGGTCTGGAGGACTGTTCGAGTCCAGCCAATGGCTTTCTGCCGTGGAAAACGATCGGACTACCGGATGCTCGAGCTGGGCAGTTCGCCTATGGCGTGCTGCGATACGCCAACCCGGCCCAGCGCCAGCTGGATGCCGACCTGACAGTCGTAGCTGATCGGAATCGGCCGCTGTATATGCTTGCAGGCAACGTGACCGTCGCCAAGGCGCTTGGCAACATCAATGGATTGGACTTCTGCCACGCACTACGCGTCGCGATGCGGCTGCCACTGGATACACGCTTCATCCACAGTCAAGCAGCAGATGCCTCGAGCACTGCCAGCCGAAACGTTGCCTACGCCATAGCCGCGCGCGCGCCTGGCGCTGACATCAGCAACCCAAACGCATTCTCATTGCCAAGCCGGCCTAATGATGCCGATTACACGGATCAGACGAGAGTCATGGGCGTGGATCAGCTATGGGCACGCCTGCAGTGTTCGGAGTCGGTTGCCTCCATAACTTACAGCCACTTCAATACCGCAGTTGCCGCCAGCATGGATGCCACGTCGATGCTTGACCTGCAGAAGCAACTCGGCCTTCAGGAGAGGCTGGCAGGCGTAAACGACAAGTTCGCTGAAGCTTCGCTTATCGATTCGACTTCGGGCCTTACCAGCGCCACCGCAGGCATGACCAGTGCATTCGCCGAACTCGCCAAGGTTATCGCCAACCCGGAGCTCAAAGCACCACAGGTTGTCAGCGCGAATGCCGTGCTCGCGCTATCAATCGTTGCAACGGGTGTAGCGATCGCTGGAGTTGTGAAGGCAGGCATTTTCAAAAGCAACACAGAAGCCACCTTGAAGCTCGCCACGGAGCTCCATAAGCGCATCCAGGAAAAAGATGGACTTACCGCCACATCCAAAGCGCTCGCTGAAAGCTTGTACAAACGCGCAGAAGAGGCAGACCTTCGTGGAACGCGCCCCTGAGGCACGCTGGCGCAGGTAACGCTGCTCAAACTTTCTGATCAACATGCGCCATCTCCGCCCGTACCGAGTCAGGATGCGCGTGCGACGGATTCGATGCCATTGGAGAGCGGAAAGGCGACCCTTCCAGGTCGCCTTCCAATCATCCGCCCAAGGACAGCAGCACGTTCTGGAGACGGCGATCAAGCCACTACCGGAGCCAACATCTGCGCACTGGACCGGCGCAGGCCTCCGATGGATTCAAGCAACTCACGGGTTTTTGGCCCCGGCCTTACGCCAAGCTCGGTCTGCAGCAGCGCCTCGAAGTTCTCATAGGCCTTCATGGCCGCCGCACGCATGCCGCGGCCCGCGTGTGCGCGCATAATGCGCTGCGCATGGGCCTCGTTCCACGGGTCATGCTGGCCCAATGCCCGGGCCATGGCTGCCGCGCCTTCCCATTGCTGGGTCTCCAGCAGCTCATCGCAGCACTGCTCCGCGGCACGGGTGAGCTTGGCATCCAGATCTTGGCGCGTCGTTTCTAGCCAGGCATGGAAATCGGAACCGGCCAGATCCTCCATGCCATCCAGGAAGCTGGGCTGTTCGCTCAGCAGGTGGGCCACCTTGCAGGGCTGTTGGACCAGCTGGTCGATGTCGAACAGAAGTGCGTCCCCGCGCATCAGGGAGACAGCATTGCGTTCGATCTGCAGCACGCCCTCGCCCAGCGCCGTGACGCAGTAACGGTTGAGATTGCTCAGCACCTGCCGCAGGTTGGTCAGCGCGCTGGTCTCGCTCAGCGTGGGCCACAGCAGGGCGGCCAACGCGCAGCGTGGATGCAATCGGTTGGATTCCACCGCCAGATACCCCAGCAGCGCCCAGCCTTTCCGGTAGATCAACGGTGTCGGCAATCCTTCCGCACGCCCCATCAGCTGAACCAGGCCAGCGTCAGAAGCGGGCTGCGCACCGATGCACGGCGCCGCGCACTTCCCCGTCTCGTCCCTTACCGTCAACAGTGCCATACGTACCCCCGGTGCCCTCGCGAATTCGAGGCCCTTATCTGTTAAACCGGGGAAAGCGATCGAATCCCATCACCGCTGGCGAATATTTTCATGCTGATGATGCTGGCCGCGCACTCAGACCGCCTGCAACACCGCCACAAAGGCGGTTTCAGGCGTAACCAAGCTGCTACAACAAGGCTTTCAGCCTTTTCCATGGCGGTCACACCTGCAAGCGTTGACAGAGGCGTGCAAGAGGTGGTTATCTCGACCCCATGCTGCAACGCCACAACGCCACCGCCCGCCTGTCTCCGACCCCCGGCTCCGCCGTGGCGTCGCTGCTCGCACTCGTACTTATTACCGAACCCACAGGTGCGGGACGAGCTGGCGCGTAGCAGAAACTGCCAGATTCGATCAAAAACCCCGCACCGGCCCCGGTGCGGGGTTTTTCGTTTCCAGCTTCTATTTCACTTGAAACCATGTATCCGAACCACGCTCCCTCCCCCAAACACTTCCGCTGCTGCGCCCCAGGCGCCGCAACGGCATGCATGGTCTGCCCTCCCCACCCGGCCGCCGCGTCCTGACGCGACGGCCGTTTTTTTGACTGCACGTTTTCTTTCATCGCAAGGAACCCAAGCATCATGAGCTCCAACGACCTGCCCCAGATCAAGATCGCCGTCATCGGTTACGGCAGCCAGGGCCGCGCCCATGCACTGAACCTGCGTGAATCCGGCTACGACGTGGTGGTCGGCCTGCGCGCCGGTGGCCCCACCGAGGTCAAGGCACAGGCCGACGGCTTCACCGTCAAGACCCCTGCCGAAGCGGTCAAGGACGCCGACCTGGTGGCTGTGCTGACGCCGGACATGGTGCAGAAGAAGCTGTACAACGACGTGCTCGCGCCGAACATGAAGCAGGGTGCCTGCCTGCTGTTCGCCCACGGCCTGAACGTCCACTTCGGCATGATCACCCCGCGCGAGGATCTGGACGTGGTGCTGGTCGCGCCCAAGGGCCCGGGCGCGCTGGTGCGCCGCGAGTATGAAATCGGCCGTGGCGTGCCGTGCATCTACGCTGTCTACCAGGACAGGAGCGGCAAGGCCGAGCAGTTCGCGCTGGCCTATGCGGCCGGCCTGGGCGGCGCGCGCGCCAACATCATCAAGACCACCTTCAAGGAAGAAACCGAGACCGACCTGTTCGGTGAGCAGGCGGTGCTGTGCGGCGGTGCGTCCTCGCTGGTGCAGGCAGGCTTCGAGACCCTGGTGGAAGCCGGTTACCAGCCGGAGATCGCCTACTACGAAGTGCTGCACGAGCTGAAGCTGATCGTCGATCTGTTCTACGAAGGCGGCATCACCCGCATGCTGGAGTTCATCTCCGAGACCGCGCAGTACGGCGATTTCGTCAGCGGCCCGCGCGTGATCGACGCGTCGGTGAAGGCGCGCATGAAGGATGTGCTGACCGACATCCAGAACGGCACGTTCACCAAAAACTGGGAAGCCGAGTACGAAGCCGGGCTGCCGAACTACCGCAGGTTCCAGCAGGCCGACATGGACCACCCGATCGAGAAGGTCGGCAAGGAACTGCGCGCCAAAATGGTCTGGCTGCAAGGCCAGACTGCGTAATCGCGCGGTCCCCCACCCGCACATGGCAAAGGTTGCTGCATGAACACTTCCACCCACGGGGCGCCACGCAATGGCGCACGCTGGCTGACGCAGGCCCTGGAGGCCGAAGGCGTGCAAACGCTGTTCGGCTACCCGGGCGGCACCATCATGCCGTTCTATGACGCATTGGTGGACTCCAGCCTCAAGCACATCCTGGTACGTCACGAGCAAGGCGCGGCGCTGGCCGCCAACGGTTACGCCCGCGCCAGCGGCAAGGTAGGCGTATGCGTGGCCACTTCCGGCCCGGGTGCGTCCAACCTGGTCACCGGCATCGCCGATGCGATGCTCGACTCGGTACCGATGGTGTGCCTGACCGGTCAGGTCGGTACCCCTCTGCTGGGTACCGATGCCTTCCAGGAACTGGATGTGTTCGGCATGACCTTGCCGATCGTCAAGCACAGCTGGCTGGTGCGCAGCGTCGATGAGCTGCCGCACGTGGTTGCCGAAGCCTTCCGTGTCGCCCGCGAAGGGCGGCCCGGTCCGGTGCTGATCGACCTGCCCAAGGACGTGCAGCTGGCCAATGCCGCACATCTGCCTGATCACGTGCCGGCCTCGGTCGATCCGATCCCGGCACCGGCGGCCGAAGCCTTGGCGCAGGCATTGACTGCCATCGCCCAGGCCGAGAAGCCGGTGATCTACGGCGGCGGCGGCATTGCCCTGGCCGATGCGGTTGGCGAGTTCCGCCAGTTCGTCGAAGCCACCGGCATCCCCACCGTGCTGACCCTGCGCGGCCTGGGTGCCCTGCCCGCCAACCACCCGCAATACCTGGGCATGCTGGGCATGCACGGCACCCGCGCCGCCAACATGGCGGTGCAGGAGTCGGACCTGCTGGTGGTGGTGGGCGCACGCTTCGACGACCGCGCTACCGGCAAGCTGGCCGAGTTCGCACCGTTCGCGCGTGTCATCCACCTGGATGCCGACGCCTACGAAATCTCCAAGCTGCGCAGCGCCGACCTGGCCATACCCGGCAACATCAGGAGCGGCCTGAAGGCTCTGACCGGCGTGCGCGGCAACTGCAACAGCTGGCGTGCGCGCTGCGCGGCCAACCGCGAGAAGTTCACCGCGCGCTATGACGCGCCCGGCAAGGACATCTACGCGCCGGCGCTGCTCAAGCGCCTGAGCGAAGTGGCGCCGCCGGACACCATCATCGCCTGCGATGTGGGCCAGCACCAGATGTGGGTGGCGCAGCACTGCCGCTTCAACCACCCGCGCAACCACCTGACCTCCGGCGCGCTGGGCACCATGGGCTTCGGCCTGCCGGCGGCGATGGGCGCGCAGTTCGCCTGCCCCGACCGCACCGTGGTGCTGGTCTCCGGTGATGGCAGCTTCATGATGAACGTGCAGGAGCTGGCCACCATCGCCCGCTGCCGTCTGCCGGTGAAGATCGTGCTGCTGGATAACTCCTCGCTGGGCATGGTGCGCCAGTGGCAGGAGCTGTTCTTCGCCGAGCGCTACAGCGAGATCGACCTGTCCGACAACCCGGATTTCGCCGCGCTGGCGCAGGTGTTCGGCATCAAGGCCACCCGCATCACCCAGCGTGCCGAGGTGGAGGACGCCCTGGCCGCGCTGCTGGACACGCCGGGCCCGGCCCTGCTGCACGTCGCCATCGACGCGCGCGCCAACGTGTGGCCGCTGGTGCCGCCCAACAACGCCAACAGCACCATGCTGGACAGCAACCCCGCCCATGCCATCGCCGCGCAGGAGAGTTCCAATGCAATACCGGCTTGACCTGGTGCTGAAGCCTGCCGAGGGCGCGCTGGTGCGCGTGATCGGCATGGTCGAACGCCGCGGCTTTTCCCCCAGCAACATCGCCGGCAACCGTGCCGCCGATGATGAGGGGCGCTGGCATGTACAGATGGACATCCACGGCCAACGCCCGCCGGAAACGCTGCGTCACCAGCTGGAGAAGGTGTACGACTGCGAATCCGTGCGCGTGGTACCGGTCACCGCAGGTACCGATGTATGAACGGTGATGGTGTAAGGCAGGTAACTGCTGGAAACAGGGAACGGGGAACCGGGAATGCGAGGGTACTGCGTTCCGGGGCGGCGTACGGTTCGTTCGGCACGACTGCGGTTGTATCGTGCAAACGGTTCCGCGCCTCCACCCAGCGGAGGCGTCTTCTTCCAGGCCACACTGACCACCTGCATTCCCCGTTCCCCGTTCCCTGTTCCCGGCTTCACGCCAATGCCTGACCGCAGCCGCCCCACCGCCGCTGCCGACCACGCTGGCGAGGTGATGAACGTCAGCGTTGCCGATGTACTGGCCGCACAGGCCCGCCTGCGCCGTTTCCTGCCGCCCACGCCACTGCACTACGCGGAGCGTTTCGGCACTTGGCTGAAGCTGGAGAACCTGCAGCGCACCGGTTCCTACAAGGTGCGTGGCGCGTTGAACGCAATGCTGGCGGCGCTGGAACGGGGCGATGAGCGCCCCGTCATCTGCGCCTCCGCCGGCAACCACGCTCAGGGCGTGGCCTGGGCCTCGCACCGTCTGGGCGTGCAGGCCATCACCGTGATGCCGCACGGCGCGCCCGCCACCAAGATCGCCGGCGTGCAACATTGGGGAGCTACGGTGCGCCAGCATGGCAACAGCTATGACGAGGCCTATGCCTTCGCCCGTGAACTGGCCGAACAGAACGGCTACCGCTTCCTGTCCGCATTCGACGACCCGGACGTGATCGCCGGCCAGGGCACGCTGGGCATCGAAATCGCGCCGCATGCGCCGGACGTGGTCATCGTGCCCATCGGCGGTGGCGGCCTGGCATCCGGTGTCGCGCTGGCGCTGAAATCGCAGGGCGTGCGCGTGGTCGGTGCCCAGGTGGAAGGCGTGGATTCCATGGCGCGCGCCATCAAGGGCGACGTGCGCGAAATCGACCCGGTGCCGACGCTGGCCGATGGCGTCAAGGTCAAGATTCCCGGCTTCATCACCCGTCGCCTGTGCACCAGCCTGCTGGACGACGTGGTCATCGTGCGCGAGGCCGAGCTGCGCGAAACGCTGGTGCGTCTGGCACTGGAAGAACACGTCATCGCCGAAGGTGCCGGTGCGCTGGCGCTGGCCGCTGGCCGCCGCGTGGCGGGCAAGCGCAAGTGCGCGGTGGTGTCGGGCGGCAACATCGATGCCACGGTGCTGGCCACCCTGCTCTCCGAAGTGCGGCCAAGGCCGCCGCGCAAGCCAAGGCGGCGCAGCGGCGAACGACTTAGAAGCCGCGCCACCTCACCGCCGACATCCCCCACCCCTTCGCAATCACCCCACATTCCCGTTACCGCTGTCGAGGAGACCCTCTGGTGAATACTCCAACCATTACTAGCCCGCGAATTAGAATCTTCGACACCACCCTGCGTGACGGCGAGCAATCCCCGGGCTGCAGCATGACTCCACCACAGAAGCTGGTGATGGCGCGCGCCCTGGCCGAACTGGGTGTGGATGTCATCGAAACCGGCTTCCCGGCCAGCTCGCAGTCCGACCGCGAGGCCATGGCACTGATCGGCCGTGAAGTACGCGGGCCGGTGCTGGCGGTGCTGTCGCGCTGCCTGCCCGGCGACATCGAAACCTCGGTGAAGGCGCTGGAGTCGGCGGCCAACCCGCGCCTGCATGTGTTCCTGTCCACCAGCCCGCTGCACCGCGAGCACAAGCTGCGCATGAGCAGGGAGCAGGTGCTGGAATCGGTGCACAAGCACGTCACCATGGCGCGCGGCTATCTGGACGACATCGAGTTCTCGGCCGAGGACGCCACCCGCACCGAGCTGGAATTCCTGACCGAAGTGGCGCAGGTCGCCATCGCCGCCGGCGCCACCACCATCAACCTGCCGGATACCGTGGGCTTCACCACGCCGGATGAAATCCGCGCCATGTTCCAGCACGTCATCGGCAACGCCGCCGGCGCGGACAAGGTGGTGTTCAGCGCCCACTGCCACAACGATCTGGGCCTGGCCGTGGCCAACTCGCTGGCCGCCATCGAGGGCGGCGCACGCCAGGTCGAAGGCTCCATCAACGGCATCGGCGAGCGCGCCGGCAACTGTGCGCTGGAAGAAATCGCGATGGTGCTGAAGGTGCGCAACGCCTTCTACAACTTCGACACCGGTTTCGAAACCCAGCGCATCGTGCCCACCTCGCAGCTGCTGTCGCGTCTGGTCGGCATGCCGGTACAGCGCAACAAGGCCATCGTCGGCGCCAATGCCTTCGCGCACGAATCCGGCATCCACCAGCACGGCATGCTGCGCCATCGCGGCACCTACGAAATCATGCGCCCGGAAGACGTGGGCTGGGAGTCCTCGCAGATGGTGCTGGGCCGCCACAGTGGCCGCGCCGCCGTGGAAGCGCGCCTGCGGGCCCTGGGCTTCTGGCTGGAAGAGGAAGAGCTGAAGCTGGTGTTCGAGCAGTTCAAGGCCATGTGCGAGCAGCAGCGCGTGGTCACCGATGCCGATCTGCAGACCCTGATGCAGGGTACGTCCAGCAGCGACGGCTACCGTCTGGCCTCGATGACCATCAGCGATGTCGGCAGCCGCGCCAACGCGCTGGTCGAACTGTCCGACCCGGAAGGCAACCGCGTGGCGGAAACCGCGCAGGGCGACGGCCCGGTCGATGCGCTGTTCTCGGCGCTGTCGGCGGCCACCGGCATCCAGCTGACGCTGGACAGCTACCACGTCCACAGCGTCGGCATCGGTGCCGATGCGCGCGGCGAGGCCAACCTGAGCGTCCGCCACGCAGGCGAGATTCTGGAAGGCACCGGCACCAGCCGTGACATCATCGAAGCCAGCGCATTGGCGTGGCTGGACGTCACCAATCGCCTGCTGCGTCAGCGCGAAGGCGAGAAGACCCAGGAAGCCGTCAGCGCCTGAGCGCGACGGCCCCCATCAGGCAACGGAACACCGGAACCATGAGCACCGCACCGAAAACCCTGTACGACAAACTGTGGGACGCGCACGTCGTCGTGCCCGAATCGGACAGCGCGCCCGCCGTGCTGTACATCGACCTGCACCTGATCCACGAAGTCACCTCGCCGCAGGCCTTCACCGAACTGCGCGAGCGTGGCCTGAAGCCGCGCCGTGCGGACCGCACCAAGGCCACGATGGACCACTCCACCCCTACCCTGCCCGCGGGCGCCGACGGCAAGCTGCCCTATGCCAGCAAGGCCTCCGAGGCGCAGGTGGAGATGCTGGCGAAAAACTGCGCCGAGTACGGCATCGAACTGTTCGACATGAACTCGGCCAACCGCGGCATCGTCCACGTCATCGCCCCGGAGCAGGGTTTCACCCAGCCCGGCATGACCATCGTCTGCGGTGACAGCCACACCTCCACGCACGGCGCGTTCGGCGCGCTGGCCTTCGGCATCGGCACCAGCGAAGTGGGCCATGTGCTGGCCACCCAGTGCCTGCTGCAACGCAAGGCCAGGACCATGTCCATCACCGTCGATGGCGAGCTGGCGCCGGGCGTCGGCGCCAAGGATGTGGTGCTGCACATCATCGGCGTGATCGGCGTCAACGGCGGCACCGGTCACGTCATCGAATTCGGCGGCTCGGCCATCCGCGCGATGGACATGGAACAGCGCATGACCCTGTGCAACATGTCCATCGAAGCCGGCGCGCGCGCCGGCATGGTCGCGCCTGACCAGACCACCTTCGACTGGGTGGCCAACACCCCGCGCGGCCCCAAGGGCGCTGATTTCGACGCCGCCGTCGCCCGCTGGAAGACGCTGCGCACCGATGCGGGCGCCACCTTTGATGTGGACGTGCGCATCGATGCCGCCGAGATCCGCCCCACCCTGACCTGGGGCACGCATCCGGGCACCGCCATCGCGGTGGATGCGCCCATTCCTGCCGCCAGCGATGCCGCCGCGCAGAAGGGTCTGGACTACATGAAGTTCGAGGCGGGCCACGCGCTGGCAGGCACGCCGGTGGACGTGGTGTTCGTCGGTTCCTGCACCAACGGCCGCCTGAGCGACATGCGCGAGGTGGCCCGCGTGCTGCGTGGGCGCCGCGTCGCCAGTGGCGTGCGCATGCTGGTGGTGCCCGGCTCGGAGATCGTCAAGCGCGATGCCGAAGCCGAAGGCATCCATGACATCGTCCGCGCCGCCGGTGCCGAATGGCGTGAACCGGGCTGCTCCATGTGCATCGCCATGAACGGCGATCTGGTCGCCCCCGGGCAGCTGGCGGTAAGCACCAGCAACCGTAATTTCGAGGGCCGCCAAGGCCCCGGCTCGCGCACCCTGCTGGCTTCGCCGATGAGCGCTGCATGGGCCGCCGTGAACGGCCACGTCGCCGACCCCCGCGAACTGTTTGCCAAGGAGGTGGCGTGATGGCCGGTTTCCGCACCCTCACCTCGCGCAGCGTCGTGCTGCGCGAGACCAACATCGACACCGACCAGATCATTCCGGCCCGCTTCCTCTCCACCACCGAGCGTGCGGGGCTGGGCAAGAACGCTTTCAACGACTGGCGCTGGCAGGCCGATGGCACACCGAATCCGGAGTTCGCCTTCAACCAGCCACACAACCAGGGGCGTTCCATTCTGCTGGCGGGGCGCAACTTCGGCTGCGGGTCCTCGCGCGAACACGCACCGTGGGCGCTCACCGACCTGGGCCTGCGCGCCATCGTCAGCAGCGAGATCGCCGACATCTTCCGTGGCAACTCGTTGAAGAACGGCCTGCTGCCCATCGTGCTGGACGAAGCCGACGTGCAGGCGCTGATGCAGAACCCCGACGATGAGCTGACCATCGATCTGGCCGCACGCGAGCTGCGTGCTTCGAGCGGCAAGGCCTACAGCTTCCCGCTGGATGGCTTCTCGCAGACCTGCCTGCTGGAAGGCGTGGACCAGCTGGGCTGGCTGCTGGGCCGGGTGCCGGAAATCGAAGCCTACGAGGCGGCAAAGGCCGCTTGAGAAAAAGCCTATCGAGCTAGCGAGCAACAAAGCCCCTCCCCTTGCCGGCGCAGCCGGAAGGGGGAGGTTGGGAGGGGGTAGCGCCAACCGCAGCCTGCGAAACAAAGCACGCCGCGAACAGCCAACCCCTCCCCAACCCTCCCCTGCGCCTACGGCGCAAGGGAGGGAGCAACAGAGCCCTCCGCCACGCGTTGACGCAAGGGAGGGAGCAACAAAGCCCTCCGCCGTGCATTGCCGCAAGCGAGGGCGTCATCACCTCACACGCAACCTGGAAACTTCTGCATGCAAGCCAACATCGTCGTACTGCCGGGTGACGGCATCGGTCCGGAAATCACCGTCGCTGCCGTGGATGTGCTCAAGGCCATCGCCGCGCGTCATGGCCATACCTTCACCTTCAGCGAGCACGACATTGGCGGCATCGCCATCGACCGTCACGGCGAACCGCTTCCCGCTGCCACGCTCGACGCCTGCAGCAAGGCCGACGCCGTGCTGCTGGGCGCGGTGGGTGGCCCGAAGTGGTCCGACCCGAATGCCAAGGTGCGCCCGGAACAGGGCCTGCTGGCCATCCGCAAGGCGCTGGGCCTGTACGCCAACCTGCGCCCGGTGCGCACCCATCCTGCCGCGCTCAACGCCTCACCGATCAAGCCCGAACTGCTCAAGGACGTGGACTTCATCGTGGTGCGTGAGCTGACCGGCGGCATCTATTTCGGTGACAAGACCCGCGATGCCGACAGCGCCAGCGACCTGTGTCGCTACACAGTGAGTGAGATCGAGCGCGTGCTGCGCAGTGCGTTCCGTCTGGCACAGCAGCGTCGCGGCAAGCTCACTTCGGTGGACAAGGCCAACGTGCTGGAAACCTCGCGACTGTGGCGTGACATCGCCACGCGCATCGGCCGCGAGGAATTCCCCGACGTGGAGCTGGAGCACCAGCTGGTGGATTCAATGGCCATGCACCTGATCGCCAAGCCGCGCGCCTACGATGTGATCGTCACCGAAAACATGTTCGGCGACATCCTGACCGATGAAGCCTCGATGCTGGCCGGTTCGCTGGGCCTGCTGCCATCCGCTTCGCTGGGCGAAGCCGGCAAGGTCGGCATCTACGAACCCATCCATGGTTCGGCACCGGATATCGCCGGCAAGGGCATCGCCAATCCTTACGCCACGATCCTCAGTGCGGCCATGCTGCTGCGCCATTCTCTGGGGCTGGAAGGCGAAGCCAACGCCGTGGAGCAGGCAGTGAGCGCGGCACTGGATGCCGGCAGGTTCACCGCCGACCTGGCCGCGCAGGGGCAGGCGCTTTCCACGAACCAGGCCGCGCAGGCGGTGCTGGCCAACTTGCAGTAAGCCATACGAACGCGGCCATTGGCCGCGTTCTACGTTTCAATGCGTACTTTTCGGCGGCGCCTTTTTGTCGCAGTGGCGATACAGTCCTATCTTCAGACCTTCAACTTCAGGTCCCCCTCCTGAAAGGAAAGCCCTTGAACTACCGTAGCCCTGACGATTTCCTGGCCCAGGTTGCCAGACGCGACCCTCTCCAGCCCGAGTTCCTCCAGGCGGTGAAGGAAGTCTTCCACAGCCTGTGGCCATTCCTGCAGGCCAACCCGAAGTACACCCAGCACGGGCTGCTGGAGCGTCTGGTGGAACCGGAGCGTGTGATCCAGTTCCGCGTGGCATGGGCTGATGACAAGGGCCAGACCCACGTCAACCGCGCGTGGCGCGTGCAGCACAGCTCCTCGATCGGCCCGTTCAAGGGCGGCATGCGTTTCCACCCGTCGGTGAACCTGTCCATCCTCAAGTTCCTGGCTTTCGAGCAGACCTTCAAGAACGCGCTGACCACGCTGCCCATGGGCGGCGGCAAGGGCGGCTCGGATTTCGATCCCAAGGGCAAGAGCGACGGCGAAGTGATGCGCTTCTGCCAGGCGCTGATGCTGGAGCTGTACCGCCACCTTGGCCCGGATACCGACGTACCCGCCGGTGACATCGGCGTGGGTGCGCGCGAGGTCGGCTTCATGGCCGGCATGATGAAGAAGCTCAGCAACGATGCCGCGTGCGTGTTCACCGGCAAGGGCCTGGCTTACGGCGGCAGCCTGATGCGCCCGGAAGCCACCGGCTTCGGCACCGTCTATTTCGTCGAGCAGATGCTGCACCACGCACGCCGCCAGACCCACGGCGCCAAGGTGCTGGTGTCCGGCTCGGGCAACGTGGCCCAGTTCGCGGCCATCAAGGCGGCCGAGCTGGGTGCGCGCGTGCTGACCTTCTCCGATTCCGGCGGCACGCTGTATGCGGCGGAAGGTTTCGACGAGCAGGCCATGCAGGACGTGATGGTGCTGAAGAACGAGCGCCGCGGCCGTCTTGCCGAACTGGCCGATGATCCGCGCTTCGAGTTCCTCGCTGACCGCCGCCCGTGGCACATCCCCGCCGACATCGCGCTGCCCTGCGCCACGCAGAACGAGCTGGACGAGACCGACGCCCGCACGCTGGTACACAACGGCGTGCTGTGCGTGGCCGAAGGCGCGAACATGCCGTCCACGCTGGAAGCAGTGGATGTCTTCCTGCAGGCCGGCACGCTGTACGCGCCGGGCAAGGCCAGCAACGCCGGCGGCGTTGCCACCTCGGGCCTGGAAATGAGCCAGAACGCACTGCGCCTGTCCTGGCGCCATGCGGACGTGGACGAGCGCCTGCACGTCATCATGAAGGAGATCCACGCCAACTGCGTGCAGCACGGCGTGCGTGCCGATGGCAGCGTCAACTACGTGGACGGCGCGAACATCGCCGGCTTCGTGAAGGTGGCCGATGCCATGCTGGCGCAGGGGCTTTACTGAGTAGAGCCTCACCCCTCCCCGGCCCTCCCCTGTGCCTTCGGCACAAGGGAGGGGGCAGATCGCTGCCACCGTGGCGTGAGCCGGGAGAGCAAGCCCCTCCCCTTGCGGGCGCGGCCCGGAGGGAGAGGTTGGGAGGGGGTTGCTGGACGAAAAGCAGCAGACCAACCCTCCGCGCGAACAGCTTCACCCCTCCCCAACCCTCCCCTGTGCCTTCGGTACAAGGGAGGGGGCTGATCGCTGCCACCGTGGCGTGAGCCGGGAGCGCCAAGGGCGCAGCCCGGAGGGGGAGGTTGGGAGGGGGTTGCTGGGCGAGGCAGCAGGCCAACCCTTTGCATGAACAGCCTCACCCCTCCCCAACCCTCCCCTGTGCCTTCGGTACAAGGTAGGGAGTGGTCACTCAGTACAGCACGCGATTACGGCCTTCGTTCTTCGCCCGGTACAGCGCGCGGTCTGCGGCCGCCAGCAGGATGTGCGGCGCATTCTGGCCGGGGCCGAAACAGGCCACGCCGATGCTGGCGGTGATATGCAGCTCCGGGTCCACCTCATCGAGGCGCAGACGGGAGATTCGATGGCGCAGGTCCTGCAGCCGCTCCAGCGCGGCCTGCAGGGGCATACCACGCAGGACGATCAAAAATTCCTCGCCACCATGGCGGGACACAAACTGGTCCGTCCCCAGCAGCAGCCGCAGCAGGCTGGCGACATCGCACAGCACCTGGTCGCCTGCTTCGTGCCCGTAGCGGTCGTTGATCAGCTTGAAGTGGTCGATGTCCAGCAACGCCACGTTGACCGGCACGTCTTCCAGCATCGCTTCGTGCAATACCTTCAAGAGATGGGCATCGGCGGCACGGCGGTTGGGTAGGCCTGTCAGCGCATCGTGCGTGGCGAAATACTCCAGACGCTGCATCAACCCATCGCGCTCGACACCCGCCTGTTCCAGCGCGCGGTTCTTCTCGCTGAGTTCCTGGGTGCGCGCGGCAATCTCGATGTTGAGCAGGCGCTGCCTGCGGCGATAGCTGGCGGTACGCCATGCCACGAACAGGGCCAGCAGCCCCGCCATACCCGCTGCGGCAAGCACCAGCACCCACTGCCTGCGCCAGTACGGTGTAGCGACTTCCAAGCCCAATTCCGCCTCGCCCACGCGCTGGGCGTCGTCCCAATCCAGTGGCAGCGTCATGGCCTGCACGCGCAGCCGGTAACGGCCCGGCGCAAGGTTCGTGTAGACGGCTTCGGTGCGGCTGACCGCGTTCACCCATTCGGTGTCGAAGCCTTCCAGACGGTAGCGGTAGCGCATCTTGTCCGGCGCCTGGAAGCCAAGGCCTGCATAGGCCACGGCGATGCGTTCCACATGGTGAGGCAGCAGGTAGGCGCCGCGCACGGGCTGCACCTGACCATCCACCACCACGTCTTCGATGACCACCGGCGGCCTGCGTGGCCGCACGTTCCTGTTCACGCGTTCGGGGTCGATGACCGCCACGCCGTGCGCGGTGGGGAACAGCAGCTGCCCGTCGTGCGTGAGCCAGCCGGCGGGCGTTGACGCGCCGTTGTTCTGGCTGGTCGGCATGCCGTCGGTGTGGTCGATGACCTGCACGGCCAGCTGGCTGCGCGCACCGGCCGCCACCGCGACCAGATCGCTGCGTTCCAGACGGAACACGCCCTGGTTGCTGGGCAGCCACAGGTGTCCGTTGCCATCGTCGAGGATGCGGAAGATCTTGTCGCGCGGCAGCCCCTTGCGGTGATCGAAGACGGTGAAGTCCAGGCCACGCTTGCGCAGCAGACCGTGATCGGTGGCCATCCACAGGTCGCCGTTGGCGTCACCCAGGAAATCGAACACATAACGCGCCGGGAAGCCTTCGTTGGTGGTCCACGCGCGCAGCTTCCCCGTGCCGTCCATCGACGCCATGCCGCTGTTGGTGCCGATCCACAGCACACCCGACGCATCGCGGTACAGCGCATGCACGACCTCACCCGGCAGGCCCTGCTCGCTGCCGTAGTGCTCCATCAGCCCATTGGAAATGCTGTGGTGATACAGCCCATCGGCCGCGCCGATCCAGAGGCTGCCATCGGCATCGACCAGCAGTGCGCGTATCAGCGGCTGCACCACGCCGGGAAGGGTCAGGCGCTGCTGCACGCGACCTTCCGTATCCAGCCGCCACACGCCCTGGTTGTAAGTGCCGGCCCATACGCCACCGGGAATCGCAGCCAGCGCCAGCACGGAGGTATCGCGTCCTTCGCCGGGTAGCAGCCGGATGGGCGTGATCTGCTCGCCCCGCATGCGGTTCATGCCTTCGGAGTGGCCGATCCAGATGGTGCCGTCATTGGTCTGGGTGATCGCACGCACATAATCCGATCCCAGGCCTTCCGCACGGGTCAGGCCAGCGGCTGCGCCCAGGTCCACCCGAAACAGGCCATCGGTACTGCCCGCCCATACCAGACCCTCGCGGTCGATCGTCAGCGCCGGGCTCACCTGCCCCGGCACCTGGATGCGTTCGCGCTGGCCCTCGGCATAGCGCTCCAGCCGGCCCGCCGACAGGCTGATCCACAGCCCGCCCGCAGCATCACGGCGCACCCTGTCCACGCGCTCGCCCGGGAACAGGTGCTGCCACTGGCCACCCTTGTGCAGCCAATGCACGCCGTCGTCGGTGCCGACCAGCCAACCGCCACCACCGTCGGCGACCACATCACGCACCAGCCAGCCCGTCGTGGCCTGCCATGGCGAGAGTTGGCCATCACGCAACTGGAACACACCGCGCTCGGTGCCGATCAGCAGACCCTTGCCACCGTCCTGCGCCAGCGAGGTGATCAGCGCTTCCGGCAGGCCCGGCTGGGTGGCAGCCGGCATCAATTCGTTCTGCGGCGACAGGCGCAGCAGGCGTTCGCCGGAGGCGACCCACAGGGTTCCATCGGCATCGCGCTGCAGTGCGCTGATGGACAGGTCGCGGCCCGACGCGCCACCGACCGCCTCCCAGCGGCCGTGCTCATAGCGGTACACGCCGTCGTTGATGGTGCCGAACAGCATCGCGCCGTCGTCTTCGGCCAGGATCGCGGCGACACCTGACAGCTCCACGCCCGGCGTGTTCTGTCCATCGAATACGGTGAACGCGCGTCCGTTGAAACGGACCACACCTTCCCAGGTGCCCAGCCAGATGAAACCGTCGCTGCCCTGCGCCACCGCCTGCACCAGGTTGTGCGGCAGGCCCTGTTCCATGGTCCAGCCGGCCACCGTGTAACGCGCTGCCTGTGCAGGAAGCACGGCGATGGCGAACAGGAACAGCAGCGGCAAGGCACGGAAAAACGCCCGCAGGCGTCGAAGCCCGCAGTGCCGGTGACTGGGTACGTGATCCAATGTCTGGGGCAAACCTGCCTCCCGCAGGTCTTCCGGCCACCGGCCGGCCGCCCTAATCTAGCATCTCACCGGAAGAACCGCCCCTGGCCGGGCATACCAGCCAGAGGCGATCGCGACCGCCTTGCTCAGGCGCCCGCTTCATCCGGCTTCACCCGGAACCACGCCGCGTACAACGCCGGCAGGAACACCAGGGTCAGCACCGTGCCCACGATCAGGCCGCCCATGATGGAGATGGCCATCGAACCGTAGAAGGCGCTGCGCGAGAGCGGAATCATCGCCAGCACCGCCGCCAGCGCGGTCAGCACGATCGGGCGGAAGCGGCGCACGGTCGCATCGATGATGGCGTGCCAGCGGTCGTGGCCGGCGTCGATGTCCTGCTGGATCTGGTCGATCAGGATCACCGAGTTGCGCATGATCATGCCGGCCAGCGCGATGGTGCCCAGCATCGCCACGAAGCCGAACGGCACGCGGAAGATCAGCAGGAACAGGGTGGCGCCGATGATGCCCAGCGGCGCGGTGACGAACACCATCGCCGCACGCGAGAAGCTGCGCAGCTGCACCATCAGCAGCGTCGCCACCACGACCAGGAACAGCGGCATGCCGGCCTTGATCGAGTTCTGGCCGCGCGCCGAATCCTCCACCGTGCCGCCGGTCTCCAGCAGGTAGCCATCCGGCAGTTCGGCGCGGATGCCGTCCAGCGTCGGCAGGATCTGCTCGACCACACCCACCGGCAGCATGCCGTCACCGATGTCCGCACGCACCGTCACCGTGGGCAGGCGGTTGCGGTGCCAGATGATGCCGTCCTCGAACACCTGCTCCAGCCGCGCCACCTGCGACAGCGATACCGGCTTGCCGCTGGGCGTGGGAATGGCGAGGCTGCCGAGCATGTCCAGCCGCGCGCGCTCGTCATCCGGGCCACGCAGCAGCATGCCGATCTGGCGGTTGCCTTCGCGGTAGGTGCTGACGCTGGTGCCGGACAGCGAACTGCTCAGGAACTGCGCGATCTGCGCGCTGCTCACGCCCAGCGCGCGGGCGCGGTCCTGGTCCACCACCAGACGCACCACCTTGCTCGGCTCGCTCCAGTTGAGGTTGACGTTGGTGGTATGCGGGTTCTGCCGCACCTTCTCGGCGACCTGCGCGGCAATGGCCTGCACGCGTTCGATGTGCTCGCCGGAGATGCGGAACTGCACCGGATAACCAACCGGCGGGCCGTTCTCCAGCCGGGTCACGCGCAGCTGCACGTCGGCGAACTTCGGCACCACTTCCTTGAGCAGCCAGTCACGCACCTGCTCGCGGGACTGGGTGTCCTGTGTCAGCACCACGTACTGGGCGAAGTTGGTGGCCGGCAGCTGCTGGTCCAGCGGCAGGTAGAAGCGCGGCGAACCGCTGCCCACATAGCCCACGAAATTGTCGATGCCGGTGCGCTGCTTGAGCAGGGCTTCCAGTTTGTCCGCCTGCGCCTGGGTGGCGGTCAGCGATGCACCTTCGGCCAGCTCGATGTCCACCATCAGCTCGGGCCGGGTGGAATCCGGGAAGAACTGCTGCGGCACGAAGCGGAACATCACCAGCGAGAACACGAACAGGCCGATGGTGGCGAAGATCACCAACCAGCGGCGGCGCAGGCAGGCGTCCAGGAAGCGACGGAAGCGCTGGTAGAAGCGGGTGCCGTACGGGTCGTGATCGTGCGCCAGTTCCTTGGGCGCGATGAGGTTGGCCAGCGCCGGGTTGCGGTCTGCCCAGCGCAGGCGCAGCGCGCGCCAACGGCCCGCGACGCTGCCCGGCTTGGGCGGCTGCGGGTTGTGCAGGTCCGGCAACATCTTGTCGCCCAGGTACGGAATGAACAGCACTGCCGCGATCCACGACACCACCAGCGCGATGGTCACCACCTGGAACAGCGAGCGCGTGTATTCGCCGGTGCTCGATGCCGCCGTGGCGATCGGCAGGAAGCCGGCAGCGGTGATCAGGGTGCCGGTCAGCATCGGGAATGCGGTCGATTCCCACGCGAAACTGGCCGCACGCAGGCGGTCGTAGCCCTGCTCCATCTTGGTGGCCATCATTTCCACCGCGATGATCGCGTCATCCACCAGCAGGCCCAACGCCAGCACCAGCGCGCCCAGCGAAATCTTGTGCAGGCCGATATCCAGCTGGTGCATGACGAAGAAGGTCATCGCCAGCACCAGCGGAATGGATACCGCCACCACCAGGCCGGTGCGCCAACCCAGCGAGAAGAAGCTCACCAGCAGTACGATCACCACGGCTTCGGTGAGCACCTTGACGAACTCGCCCACCGAATCCTTCACCGCGTGCGGCTGGTCGGACACCTTGCGCAGTTCCATGCCCGCCGGCAGCGTCTTCTGCAGCTCCGCGAACCTGGCATCCAGCGTCTTGCCCAGGCGCAGGATGTCGCCACCGTTCTTCATCGCCACCGCGATGCCGATGGCGTCTTCACCCATGAAGCGCATCTTCGGCGAGGCCGGATCGGCGAAACCCCGCTTGACCTCGGCGATGTCGCCCAGCCGCACGGTACGGTCACCGGCACGGATCGGGAAATCAGCGATGTCCTGCACCGAGTTGAACTGGCCGGTGATGCGAAGCTGCACGCGGTCGCTGCCGGTCTCGAACCAGCTGGCCGGTGCCATCGCATTCTGCTGCTGCAGGGCCTGCTGCACCTGCTGCATCGACACGCCCAGCGTAGCCAGCTTGGTGTTGGACAGCTCGATCCACACCTTCTCGTCCTGCAGGCCCAGCAGGTCCACCTTGCCCACATCGTCCACGCGCTGCAGTTCCAGCTGGATGCGGTCGGCGTAGTCGCGCATCAGTGCGTAGTCGAAGCCCTTGCCGGTCAGCGCGTAGATGTTGCCGAAGGTGTCACCGAACTCATCGTTGAAGAACGGCCCCACCACTTCGGCGGGCAGCTGCGGGCGGATGTCGCCCACCTTCTTGCGGATCTGGTAGAACAGCTCGGGCACGTCCTTGGAGCGCATGGAGTCGCGCGCCATGAAGATCACCTGCGATTCGCCGGGCCGCGAGTAGGACTGGATGAACTCGAACTGCCCGGTGTTCATCAGTGCCTTTTCCAGCGGCTCGGTCAGCTGCTTGGACACCTGCTCGGCAGTGGCGCCGGGCCACATCGCCTGCACCACCATCGCGCGGAAGGTGAACGGCGGGTCCTCGGACTGGCCCAGGTGCTTGTACGACCACGCGCCGATGATGGCCATCGCGATCATCATGAACAGTACAAGCGGCCGGTTGCCCAGCGCCCATTCGGAGAGATTGAAGCGGCGCACGCCTCAGTCCTCCTTGTTGGCGGCGGTGGCCGGCGCAGGCGCCAGCACCGCACGGTTGCTGCGGTCCACCGCCTTCACCACCTGCCCTTCGCGCAGCAGATGGCCACCGGCGGCAACCACCCAGTCGTCGGGCTTGAGGCCCTGCAGCACGGGAACATCATCGGCACCGTAAGCACCGAGCGTCACCGCACGCGCCTGCAGCGCGCCGTTGGCGGGATTCACCACCCACACGCTGGCCTGCTGCGGCAGCTTGCCGGCCTGCACCGCCGCCAGCGGCACGCGCAGCTGGCCGTTGTCACCATGGCCAATGAACACCCGCGCGCTCTGGCCCAGTTCGACCGCATCCAGCGCTTCGGCGGCAAGGCTGACGCGCGCGGCATAGGTACGCGCCTGCGGGTCGGCGGCAGCGGCGATCTCGCGGATGCTGCCCGGCAGCAGCTTGCCTGCCTGGTTCCACAACTCGACCTGCACCGGCATGCCCACGCTGAAATCGCGGATGGCGCTTTCCGGCAGGGCGATGGCCACTTCGCGCGCGCCATCGGCGGCAAGCGTGAAGATGGTCTGGCCTGCGGCGACCACCTGCCCGGCCTCGGCCTGGCGGGTGGCGATCAGGCCATCATCGGGCGCACGCAGCTGCGCGTAGCCGGCCTGGTTGCGGCTCACATCAAGATTGGCGCGCGCCGCATCGGCCTGCCCCTGCGCGGCCTTCAACGCGGCAGTCTGCGCATCCAGTGCCGAACGGCTGACCAGTTCCTGCGCGGCCAGCGCGGTATAGCGCTTGTGCTCATCACGGGCGCGCACCAGGTCGGCTTCCGCCGCCGCGTACTGTGCCTGCGCCGCACGCGCCTGCAGTGCGTAGTCGGCCACGTCCAGCTCGGCCAGCACCTGCCCCTTCTTCACCCGCTGGCCTGCATCGACATGACGCCGCAGCAGGTTGCCGCCCACGCGGAACGACAACGCCGCTTCCTCGCGCGCATGCACCTCACCGGGATACGCGGCCACTGCCGTGCCATCACTGCCGGAGGGATGCGCCACCAGCACGGGCAACGGTTGCACGGGTGCGGTTTCGGGTTTGCCACATGCTGCGAGCAGGGCCAGCGCCAGACCGCCGGCAATCCATCGGAAAGTGTTCATGGGAGAGGTCGCAAATGCAGGGGGAGAGGGAGCGGCCGGGTTATGCCGCCATTACTGAACGAACCGGTATAGTATAAATATCGAACCAGCTGGTCTAGTATTACCGCATGTCCGTAAAACACCCTGCCCCTGCTGATGCCAAGGCTGCGCCACGCAGCGCCGGCCCCGGTCGTCCCAAGGATCTGGGCAAGCGCGCGGCCATTCTGGACGCCGCCAAGGAAATGTTCATCGAGCTGGGCTTCAACGGCGTCAGCATGGATGGCATCGCCGCCCGGGCAGGCGTGTCCAAGCTCACCGTATACAGCCATTTCGGTGACAAGGAGACCCTGTTCACCGAGGCGATCCAGGCCAAGTGCGTGGAGATGATGCCCGATGAGCTGTTCGTCACCGACAACGACGGCCCGCTGCGCGACCAGCTGCTGGGCATCGGCCACGCCTTCTTTGCGCTGATCAGCTCCGACGCCGCTCTGGCCACCCAGCGCATGATGATGACCCCGGACACCGACGACCGGATCCGCCAGATGTTCTGGATGGCCGGCCCGGCGCGCACCGAGGCGGCCCTGTCCGATTTTCTGGCCGCCCGCGTGACCCGTGGCGAACTGTCGGTGCCCGACACGCTGCTGGCCGCCCGCCAGTTCTTCTGCCTGATCAAGGGCGAAGTACACCTTCACATGATGTGCGGCCTGTGCCGTGCGCCCGGCAAGCTGGACACCGCCGCGCATGTGGTGGCCAGCGTGGATTTCTTCCTGCGTGCCTGCCAACCGCACCCGGGAGGCCAGGCTGCCAGCTGAATGGAACCGGAGGTCCGAGTGACTTCCGGCACTGCGGCACCCGGCGCGGCCACGGCGATGCTTCAACCGTACCCGCCGCGCGCCTAACCGGTAAAATGGCCGGCCCCTTGCGCCGGAATGACGAGCTTTCCAATGACGATCAATTACTCCCACGCCCGCGAATTGATGGTTGAACAGCAGATCCGTCCCTGGGACGTGCTGGACATCCGCGTGCTCGACGTGCTGGCGCGCCTGCCGCGCGAAGCCTTCGTGGCCGAATCGCACCGTGCCCTTGCCTACGCCGACATCGAGCTGCCGCTGGGCCATGGCCAGAAGATGATGAAGCCGGTCGTCGAAGGCCGCACCCTGCAGGCGCTGGACCTTCTGCCCAGCGACGAAGTGCTGGAAATCGGCACCGGCAGCGGCTTCCTGAGCGCCTGCCTGGGCGAGCTGGCCCGCGAAGTGCTGAGTCTGGAAATCCAGCCGGAACTGGCTGAACGCGCACGCCAGAATCTGGACGGCGCCAAGCTGGGCAGCAACGTCCGCATTGAAACCGCCGATGCCCTGAACTGGAGCAGCGAGCGCCAGTTCGACGCCATCTGCATCACCGGTGCTGTAGAAACGGTTCCGACGCATCTGCTCAAGCTGCTGCGCCAAGGCGGCCGCCTGTTCGTCATCAGGGGCGTGTCCCCGGTGATGGAAGCCGTGCTGATCAAGGCCGACGGCAGCACCGAGTCGCTGTTCGAAACCGATATCGACTACCTGCAGGGCGCTGCGCCCGCACCGCAATTCCAACTCTGAACCCTTCCAAGGAAGCCGCAATGATCCGCCGATCCCTCACCCTCGCGCTGGCAGTGGCCCTGACCCCGTTCGCGTCCCACGCCGCCGACCTGCTGCAGGTCTACGAAATGGCCCGCAACGGTGACCCGCAGCTGGCATCGGCCGAATCCAACCGGCTTTACACCCAGGAAGGCCAGGTGCAGGCACGCGCCGCCCTGTTGCCGCAGATCAACGGTGAGGCATCGCTGACCCGTTCCCACAGCAAGTTCGACGGCAGCGGTTCCGGCAGCGTCACCACCAAGAGCCGCAACTACGGCATCAATGGCAGCCAGACGCTGTTCAACTGGAGCCAGTTCGCCGACCTGCGCGCCCAGCGCGACATCAGCAAGGCCGCCGACTTCACTCTGGAATCGGCCAACGACGAGCTGGTCGTGCGCACCGCCACCACCTACTTCAACGTGCTGGTGGCCATCGAATCGCTGACCGCCGCCGAGACCAACGAAGCGGCTGCCAAGAAGCAGTTCGACTACGCCGACAAGCGCCTGGAAGTGGGCCTGGCCCCGATCACCGACGTACACGAAGCACGCGCCCAGTACGACCAGGCGCGCGCCAACACCATCCTGGCCCGCAATGCGCTGGAAGACGCCTACCAGGCGCTGACCGAGCTGACCGGCCAGCCGGTGCGCGACGTGCGCGGCCTGCCGGTGGATTTCCGCCCGGAACTGCCGGCCAACCGTGCCAACGTCGATCAGCTGGTTGCCGATGCGGTGACCCGCAACCCGGCCCTGCGCGCGCAGGAGCTGAACGTCAGCGCCGCTGAATCCGGCGTTTCGGCTGCACGCGGCGCGCACTACCCCACCCTGTCGCTGGGCGGCAACTGGGGCAAGAGCGCACGCTGGGGCGACAACACCGGCAGTGGTTCACTGACACCGGACGCCACCACCAATTCGATCGGCCTGACCCTGAGCGTGCCGATCTTCTCCGGCGGCGCCACCCAGTCGCGCGTGCGCCAGGCGCTGGCCCAGCGTGACATCGCGCAGGACGGTTTCGAGCAGCAGAAGCGCGCCCTCGACCGCAACACCCGCAATGCCTACCAGACCCTTGTCGCTGGCATCAGCGAAGTGGAAGCGCGCCGTCTGGCGGTGGTCTCGGCACAGAGCGCATACGACGCTTCGCAGGTCGGTCTGGAAGTCGGCACCCGCACCGTGCTGGACGTGGTGCAGAACCAGCGCACCCTGTTCCAGGCGCAGCTGGACTACGCCCAGTCGCGCTACAACTTCCTGCTGGCCCGCCTGCAGCTGAGCCAGGCCGTGGGTGATCTGGAAATCGCCGAAGTGCAGGACATCAACCGCCTGCTGACCCAGGACGCCAGCGCCAAGCTGCAGTCCACCAACACGCAGTAAGCGGGCACTGACGGCAACACAAAAAAAGCGGGCTTTGCCCGCTTTTTTCATGCCCGTCTTCTGGTCAGTGGAACCGGATGCGCATGCGGCTCAGTTGGGGGCCGGCAGCTGCGGCGTGACCAGCTCCAGCGTCCGTTCCAACGCGCCGCGCCCATTGGCCACCAGTGCGCGCCCCGCTTCCACCATCTGCCCGCGCGCCTGCGTGTCGTCCAGCAGTTGCAGCACGGCATCCCCCACCGCATCGACATCGGCACAGATGCGCAGCGCGCCGGCCTCGTCCATGCGGCGGGAAATCTCCGCGAAGTTGTGCAGATGCGGGCCGGTCACGGTCGCCGTGCCCATCGCGGCAGGCTCCAGCAGGTTGTGTCCACCGATGGCCTGCAGGCTGCCGCCCACGAAGGCCACCTGCGCGCAGGCGAAGAACGCCATCAGCTCACCCAGCGTATTGAGCACGAAGACCTGTGTATCGGCCTGCGGCCACTGCTGCGCACTGCGCGTGGCCACACGCCAGCGCTGCTCGCGCGCAATGGCCTCGACCTTGCCGAAGCGCTCAGGGTGTCGCGGTGCCCACAGCAGCAGCGCATCCGGATGCTGGCGCAGCACGCGCGCGTGGATGTCCACCACCGCCTGCTCCTCGCCTTCGTGCGTGCTGGCCGCGATCCATACCGGGCGACCTGCAGGCACATGCTGGCGGAATACCTCCAGCACCGGCGTGGGATCCGGCGGATGGATGTCGAACTTCAGATTGCCCAGCGCCACCACCTGCTCCGGACGCGCACCGAGTTCAACGAAGCGCGCCGCATCATCCTGCGACTGCGCGGCAACACAGGTCACCGTGCGCAGCGCGCGGCCAACCAGCGCCTTGAGCAGACGGTAGCCCTTCAACGAGCGTGCCGACAGACGCGCGTTGAGGATGTAGACGGGGATGCCACGGTCACGACAACCGAACAGCATGTTCGGCCACAGCTCGGTTTCAAGGATCAGCGCGAGGCTGGGGCGGAAATGTCCGAGAAAACGGCTGACGCTGCCCGGCACGTCATACGGCAGGTAGACATGATCCACCGCATCGCCCCATATCGCGCGCACACGCTGCGAGCCGGTCGGCGTGATGGTGGTGATGATCCAGCGGATGTCAGGCCGCTGCGCACGCAGCGCATTGACCACCGGCGCGGCAGCGTTGACCTCGCCCACCGACACCGCATGCAGCCACACGCGCGGCTGGCCACCACTTTCCGGGTAGGACGCATAGCGCTCGTCCCAGCGCTTGAAATACTCGCGGACGCGGAACCCACGCCATACCAGGTGGTACACGGTGAACGGCAGCAGCAGGTACAGCGCCGCCGAATACAGGCCACGCAGCAGAAGTTCGACAGGATCCTTGCGCATCGGCGAAGGATACGGGAAGTCGGCTGAGGGGAGTAAGGATGTAGCGTGGTGATGGCGGTGATTGCTGGCGCGGTAACAGGGGCAAAGGTGAGGCAGAGGCAAAGTCAAAGGCACCCCTCCTCGGTCCTCCCCTGCGCTGCGCGCAAGGGAGGAGGCCTGTGATTGAGGTTGGAGCGAGCGATAGCATTTCCGCGAAGAGCTGCCGTGACACGGGCGTGCAACGGGCAGCACGAACTCGTGTGATCCACATCCTCCCTTGCGCGCAGCGCAGGGGAGGACCGAGGAGGGGTGCTCCTGCTCCTGCTCCACAGACGCAACACCCGACGCCTCCCCCTTCACCCCCTTCGCTTAGAATTGGCGCATGTCCGATTCACCCACCACTGCTACCCGGCCCTCCCTGCTGCAACCCAGGCACTGGCCGACCTTTGCCTGGCTGGGTATCGCGATGCTGGCCGCGCGCCTGCCGTGGACGCTGCAGCGTGCGCTGGGACGTGGCCTTGGATGGCTGGCGATGCACCTTGCGCGCAGCCGCCGCCGTGCCGCCGAGGTCAACCTCAAACTGTGTTTCCCCGAACAGGACGACGCCTGGCGCAAGCGCCTGCTGCGCGACAGCTTCGACGCACTCGGCGTGGGCGTGTTCGAGTTCGCCCGCGCCTGGTGGGGCACCATCGACCCCATCCGCCCCAAGGCCGAGATCGAAGGGCTGGAACACCTGCGCGCCCTGCAGGCCGAAGGTCGTGGCGTGCTGATGGTTTCCGGCCACTTCATGACACTGGAAATGTGCGGGCGTCTGCTGTGCGACCACGTTCCACTGGCCGGCATGTACCGCCGCTACCGCAACCCGGTGATGGAATGGGCGGTCAAGCAGGGCCGCCTGCGCTATGCCTGCGCCATGTTCGCCAACGAGGACATCCGCGCTACGGTGCGGCACCTGAAGAAAGGCGGCTTCCTGTGGTACGCGCCGGACCAGGACATGCGCGGCAAGGATTCGGTGTTCGTGCCGTTCTTCGGCATGCCCGCCTCCACCATCACCGCCACCCACCAGTTCGCGCGCATGACCGGCTGCGCGGTGGTGCCGTTCTTCCATCGTCGCGTCGGCGGCCGCTATGTGCTGAAGATCGCACCGCCGCTGCCGGACTTCCCCACTGACGATGCGGTGAAGGACACCACGCAGGTCAACGCCGCCATCGAGCAGATGGTGCGCGAGGCCCCCGCGCAGTACCTGTGGATCCACCGCCGCTTCAAGCGCCAGCCCGAAGGCCGCAGCACCTTCTATTCCTGAGGAACGTTGCTGACGCCGCTGCGCCGCAGCTGCATCAGTCCTGCTCTTCGGCCAGCAGTGCACCGGCATACAGCGCCGCAAGCACCACCGCCACGCCACCCCAGAAGGTCGAGTAGAACGCCAGGTGGGTGTTGAGCGGGAATACGGTAGCGGCCAGTGCCAACGCCGCAGGCCGCGCGCGGTCGCGTGCGGTGGTGCCCGCATAGAGCCAGGCGCGTATCGCCATCGCCGCACCTGCGATCCACAGCAGCAGACCCAGCACACCGGTCTCGGCCAGGATCTCCAGCACGATCTGGTGCGCATGCAGCGCCACGCCCTCACCCCAGGCGGCCGTCTTTTCCGGTGCCGGGTCGCATTGCGGATAGACCTCGCGGAAGTCACGCACGCCCACGCCGTTGATCGGATGCGCGCGCACCATGCACAGCGCCGCCCCCCAGATCTGGCTGCGCCCGGACAGGGCCTGGTCCACGCCGGTCGCATCGCCACTCAGAGCCATGCCGGTACGCTCGAACCGGTCACGCACCTGCTGCGAGCCCATGGCGAGCGCACCGACGCCCAGCACGCCGGCCAGCAGCACCACCGTGAGCCACTTGCCGCCCAGCAGACGCCAGCCGGAAAACAGCACGATCAGCGCATAGGTGATCCACGACGCACGCGAGCCCGCCAGCACCAGCACGATGCCGACCAATGCCGTCGCCAGCAGCCAGCCCCAGCGGCCGAAGCGCCGCCCGGCGAAGAACAGCAGGAACGGCGACACGCTGGCCAGCACCTGGCCGAACTTGAGGTTGCAGGGGCCGAACACGCCGGACAGGCGGTCGGCGGCAGCCACTTCTTCCGGCGTGCACAGGCCGTGACCATTGATCATCCACTTCAGCTGATCCATCGACCAGAACAGCGGGCTGGTGCCGCTCACGGCCTGCATCAATGCATCCAGCGTCCACACGCCGGTGATGACCGCCAGACCGGTGAAGGTGGTGCGCCGCCGGCGTGGCGTCGCCACTGCGATGGCCACCAGCCACATGAAAGGCAGGTAGCGCAGGCCGGCGGCCACCTTGGTCCAGGCACCGCCCGGATCCGTGGCATCCAGGGCCGAGAACGCCTGCGGCAGCCAGTAGGCCAGGAACAGCACGCTGGTCAGCGCCCACGCCGGAATGCTCAGCAACGGGCGGATGCCGCCCTTCAGGTGCAGCTGGATCAGCCGCACCACGGTGAGCAGCGCGCCCAGCACCAGCACGCCTTCGGCGACGCCCGGTGCCGGCCACAACGCGACGAAGGTGATGACCCAGATCGGCGCCCAGTAGCCATTCACCGGCGACGGCTCACGCATTGCGGTTTCAGCGGAGGAGTTCGCCATAGACATCCAGTGTGTCGCGCTGCATCGCCTGCAGCGTAAAGGGAATCCGATTGGCCGATGGTGGCGGCTGCCGCAACAATGCCACGGCCTGCCGCATCAGTGCAGCCTCATCACCCAACGGCACCGCACCGGACGGCTGCAGCTGCGTCAGCAGCTCGCCGACGCCGCCATGGTTCCAGCCCAGTACCGGGCGGCCCACGGACAGCGCCTCCAGCACGGTCCGGCCGAAGGCTTCGGGCTTGTCCGACAGCTGCAGCACCAGGTCGCTGGCAGCGTACGCCTCGGCGATGCGGCTGGTGGGTTCGGTGAACGCCACCTGCGTGGCCACGCCCAGGCGCTCGGCCAGTTGTTCCAGCTCGCGCACATAGGCCTCACGGCCCGGTTCGCGCACCCCCGGCATCCACAGCACCGCCTGCACACCCTCCGCGCGCAGCGCAGCGAGCAGCTTCAGTGCATGACTGTGGCCCTTGAGCCGTGTGCCGCGCCCGGGCAGCAGCAGCAGCGGGCCATCGCCGCCCAGTGGCGGATGCAGACGGGCAACTTCCAGCCGTGGCCGGCGGTCGGCACGCGGCACGCGCGGGAACTGAGCCACGTCCACACCACGCGGAATGACCCGCAGGATGGAAGGATCGGTGGCCGGATAGTGCTTGAGCAGGTAATCGCGCACGGTCTGCGAGACACAGATCACCCGCTCGCCGCTGGCCATGATGGCGCTGTAGCGCCCCGGCGAATTCAGGCCATGCATGGTGGTCACCCAGCGCGGGCGACGGCCTTCCGGCAGCCCGCGCAGCGCATACCAGCCCAGCCACGCAGGCAGGCGCGAACGCGCATGCACGATGTCGGCGCCGGTCTCGCTGAACAACCGGCGCAGCGATGCCACATGGCGCAGCGTCAGCAGCGACTTGCGGCCGATATCAAGGGTGAGGTGTTCGGCGCCGCTGTCCAGCAGGGGCTGCACCAGCCGCCCACCCGCGGACACCACGATGGCGCGGTGGCCCGCCGCCACCAGCGCGCGGGCGATTTCAAGGGTCGAGCGCTCGACACCACCGGAGTGCAGCGCCGGCAGCAACTGCACCACGGTCAGGCGGCGCATCGGTCTGCGTCAGTCAACCAGAACGTACACTGCGCCGCAGTACGGGCAGGCGGCTTCGCCGTTGGGTTCATTCTCGATAGGCAGGTATACGCGCGGATGCGAGTTCCACAGCGCCATCTCCGGGCTCGGGCAGCTCAACGGCAGGTCGGCGCGGTGCACGGTGTAGCGCTTCTCGGCATTGGCAGGGGCGGTGGCGGTATGGCTCATGGCGTCATCATGCTGATTCAGGGACCACGTGATTCTACCAGTGCCGGGCAGCGAAGGACGCCCTGCCACCACCGGCATGCCGTGAAGCCTGGGCCGTTCAGGCGATGGCCGTGCCTGACCCGCTCTCCGCTTCCGTGGCGGGAGCTGACCCCCGCTGCGCGACGATGCGCCCGCGTTCGATCACCAGCACCCGGTCGGCACCGGCGATGGTGTCCGGGCGGTGCGCGACGATCAGCCGGGTCAGCCGCAGCTGCCGCACCGCCTCGTTGACCTGGCGTTCGCGCGCCAGGTCCAGATGGCTGGTGGCCTCATCCAGGAAAAGCAGCTTCGGCTGCCGGTACAGTGCGCGCGCCAGCAGCACCTGCTGCTTCTGCCCACCGGACAGCACACTGCCCATATCGCCGATCAGTCCGTGGTAGCCCATCGGCATGGCCAGGATGTCCTCATGCACCGCCGCCAGCCGTGCCGCCGCTTCCACCCGCAGCATGTCGAATTCGGGATCGAAGAAGCTGATGTTGTCGGCGATGCTGCCAGCGAACAGCTGATCCTCCTGCATCACCGTGCCGACCACTGCGCGCAGGCTGCGTGCACCGAGCACGGACAGCTCCTGCCCACCCACATGGATGCTACCGCTGCAGGGCCGCAGCAGCCCCAGCAGCAGTTTGATCAGCGTGGTCTTGCCACAGCCCGATGCCCCCACCAGCGCCACCGACTCGCCCGGCGCGATACGGAAGCTGCAGTCCTGCAGCACCCAGGGCTGGTCAGCGCCATAGCGGAAACCAAGATTGCGTACTTCGATGCAGGCCTGCGACGACAGCGCCGACTCCACCGGGCATTCCGTTTCCGGCGCGGCCAGCACGATGTCCGCCAGCCGCTCGCCATGCAGGCGCAACAGGCGCAGCGCCATGGTCTTGTCCACCAGCGAACGCATGGCCGTGCAGAACTGCTCCCTGCAGATGAGGCACGCCACCAGCATGCCAACCGTGAAGGTGTTGCCCAGCACGAGCGTAGCACCCAACCAGATCGCCACGACGCGCTCGATGCCGAACAGCAGCTGCGCGCTGCCGGAAAGCCCGATGCCCATGTAGGCAAGGCGCGTCTGGCGATGCACCGCCTCCACCAGCAGGTTGTCATGGGCTGCGCGGCGGCTCGCCTCCCGGCCCGCCGCCTTCAGGCTCCGCATGCCACGCAGCGATTCGAGCACATGGCCCTGCTGTGCGGCATCGGTCACCAGTTCCCAGCGTGCGCCGTCGCGCAGCGGGTGCCAGACCAGCAGCCGCACCAGCGCATACAGCGCTACGGCCGACACGCTTACCAGCGCCAGCGTCGCGCTGTAGAACAGCATCAGCGCCAGAGTCAGCAGCGCCAGCACACCATCCACCGCGGCTTCCATGCCACCGCGCGATACGCTGCGCTGCAGGCGGCGTACCGACCCGAAGCGCGACACGATGTCGCCCAGCGTGCGCTGCTCGAAGTACGCCAGCGGCAGCGCCAGCAGGTGTGAGAACACGTTGCGCGTCCAGCGCAGGCGCAGGCGTGCGGACAGATGCGCGACCACCACGCCACGCATCACGCCCACGCCCACCTGCAGCAGCAACGCCAATCCAAGCCCGAGCACGAGCACGGCCAGCAGCTCGTGGTCTGCCGATACCAGCGCCTCATCCACCACCCACTGCAGCAGCAGCGGGGCCACCAGCACCAGTACCTGTAACGGCAGCGACAGCAGCAGCGTCTGCGTGCACAGCGCACGCAGCCCCCGGATCGGCCCGGTCAGCTGCCTCACACTTACCGTTGCCTGCGCGCGACGGGGGCCGAACCGGGCCGTGCGCGAAAGCTCCAGTGCGACGCCGTCGAAGTGTGTTGATGCATCGGACAGCGACATCCGCACCCGGCCATGCATGGGATCCAGAATCGTCAGCCCGGCCCTGCCCACGCGGTCCAGCACCACGTAGCGGTTGCGGTCCCACTGCAGGATGCACGGCAGCGCCAGCCCGGCCAGTTCGCCCTGTGCCAACCGCAGCGGCCGCGCGGCGAAGCCCAGCTGCTGCGCGGCACCCAGCATCTGGTCCACGCTCGCCCCCTGCAGCAGCAGCGGAAAGCGGCGGCGCAGCTCGGCGAGGCCAAGGCGCAGCCCGTGCCGGCGGGCCACCATGGCCAGCGTCGCCACGCCGCATTCGCCGGCGTCGGATTGAATGATCGTTTTCATGATGGGCTGTTCCGGACGCAGCGCGCCGCCTTCACTCGCGTGCCAACCTGCCCGCGAGCGACTGCATCGGTGCGAACAGCCATTCGATCAACCGCCGCCGCTCGCCCATCACCTCGGCCTCCAGCTGCATGCCCGCCCGGAGAACCTGCTGCCGCTCGTTGGCGGAGATGACCTGCTCCCCCAGCTGCACGGTGATCCGGTAGCGCGGCTCATCGGGTGGCAGCGCGATGCCAATGCCGCCGCCATCCGTGGACGAGACGGCACAGCCACTGACCGCCGTGACATACCCGCGATAGCGGCCGAACTTCTGGTGCGGAAATGCGCGGTAACGCAGCCACAGTTCGTCCCCCGGCTCGATGGAACCCACGGCGCTGCCGCTTGCCCAGAGCTCCGCTTCCAGCTGGCCATCGCCCGGCAGCAGATGCAGCAGTTCCTGCCCGATCTGCACCGATTGCCCCGGCTTCACCAGCCGCGCGGCAACGATGCCGGCCACTGGTGCCTTCACCAGCTGCCCCTGGTCCGTCGGGACCTGCAGCCGCGCCTGGCCCAGCAGGATGCCGGTTTCCAGCAGGGGCATGTCCTGGGCGTGACCTTCCACCGACAGCAAAGCAAGCGTCTGCTGCAGCTGCGCCAGTAGGCGCCGCGCACTGGCGGCATGCTGCTGCAGCTCCCGCAGCTGCGCCGTGTGTTCGAGAATCACCGCCTGCTGCCGCGCCACCAGCAGCTCCTCTGCCAGCGCATCGGCGGGTACTTCGCCCTGCTGCGGCTTCCCCGCCGCCCATGCCATCCGCGCGGCGTCGGTTCCGCTGACGACGGACGGCGTGCTGACCAGCGCCACGCTGTCACCCGCGGCGACGCTGCTGCCTTCCGGCACGCCCAGCCATGCGAGCGTCCCGCTGGCCGGCGCGACCACCGTGACAAGACCCTGCGATGGCACCAGCTCGCCGCTGACAGTGGAGCGGCGTGTGTAACTGGCCATATAAAGAAAAAGCATTATGGCCACGGTCGCCACCAGGGTCGCGACCACCAGCAACCAGCCGCGCAATGGCTGTGCCCTGCGCGCGCCGCTCATTACCTCCGAGCGCCCCGGCGTGGGCCTTTCTCCGCGGAACAGAAGCTGGGACATGGTTGTCTCCCGGACAAGGCGAGACTTTCGGGGAAATGCTCATCCCCATACAACCACGTTAACTGTTCACTCCTGCTGGCAGCACTGCCCTGGAAACCTGTCCATGACATCGTGAGAAACACGTCCGGAACGCCCTGACATCAGGTGCCAGACTTTTTGTCGATAATGATGATTCCTATCTTATTGCATCATTCGCTCACACTAAGTTACACATGGTCTCTTACATGCAATACAATTGCATGCCCACGTCAAAGCAACTTCATGGAGGACAATCCGGATGCCCAACCAACTGGCCAATCGTATTCGCCGGGCCCGCCGCAGAAAGGGCATGACGCAGGCCGAACTGGCCTCCCGCTTGAATGTCAGCCGCAGCGCGGTCGGCAACTGGGAAAGCCCTACCGGCATCATGCCCTGCACCACCCGCCTGATTACCATCGCCCTGGTCACCGAAGTCTCGTTTGAATGGCTGGCCACCGGTCGCAATGGTCTCGAGGCTGTACCCGCTGCACCGATGCCTGCCGGCATGGAGGTTGTCGATGACCCGCATGAGCGCCGTCTGCTGCAGGGTTATCGCACCAGCCGTGCAGCCACCCGCAAACTGGTATTGCAGATCGTGGAAGGACAGCGCCTGTCACAGGCCTGAGGTTCATTCCAACGTGGGGGAGACAGGGAAAGTCGGCATGGGCCGGCTTTTTGCCTTTCTGGGGACACGATCTAATACCAAATGATTAACTCCAATCTCCGTGACCGGGTATTTCCCATATAGGAAGCGCTGGCCACGGAGGGTTTGGAAACAAACATGGGGAGGCGTTGGTTCCGATTGCCGCTTTCCAATCGACACACGCAAAAGAAAAGCCGGCTTCCGCCGGCTTTTCCCGTATTGCTTCAACCTTGCCGATCAGCTGGTGCGCTCGGCTTCCATCTGCCTGCGGATCTGCGCATCCACCGCGGCAATCGCGGTCATGTTCAGCACGCGGCGCGAGCTGGCACTGCTGGTGAGTATGTGCACCGGCTTGGAAATACCCATCAGGATCGGGCCGATGGCCACGCCATTGGTGAACACGCGCACCAGGTTGTAGGCGATGTTGGCCGCTTCCAGATTCGGCAGCACGAACAGGTTGGCACGGCCCTTGAGCGTACTGTTGGGCAGCAGCTTCTCGCGCAATGCCTCATCCCATGCGGTGTCACCCTGCATTTCGCCGTCCACGTTCAAGCGCGGGTTACGCTTGAGCAGCGCCTCACGTACCTGACGCATCTTCAGCGCGTCCTTGGAATCGTGGCTGCCGAAGTTGGAATGCGACAGCAGCGCGATCTTCGGCTCGATGCCGAACAGCTTCATGCGGTAGGCCGCCTGCAGCGTGGATTCAACGATCTGATCGACGCTGGGGTCTTCCTGCACGTGGGTGTCCACGAAGAAGAACACACCCTGCGAATTGATCACGCCGGTCATGGCTGAGGTGGAGCTGACCCGCTGTTCCAGCGGAATCACGCTGCGCACATAGCCCAGCTTCTTGTGGAAGCGACCCACCAGCCCGGACAGCATGGCATCGGCCTCACCACGGGCCACCATCACCGCCGCGATCAGGGTGGGACGCGAGCGCATCAGGTTCTTGGCGGCGGCCACGGTGACGCCCTTGCGGCCGGTCAGCTCGTGGTAGTACTGCCAGTATTCGTTGAAACGCGGATCATCGTTGATGTTGGTGATCTCGAAATCCACGCCCGCGCGCATGCGCAGGCCCAGGCGATCGATGCGCGCCTCGATCACGTCCGGGCGGCCGATCAGGATCGGCGAGGCCACGCCTTCGTCGATCACGCTTTGCACCGCCTGCAGCACCACTTCTTCTTCGCCTTCGGCATAGACCACGCGCTGCTTGTCGGCACGCGCACGGTCGTACACCGGCTTCATGAAAAGACTGGTGCGGTAGACGAACTGCGCCAGCTTCTCGCGATAGGCGCCCATGTCGTCGATCGGGCGCGTCGCCACGCCTGAATCCATCGCGGCCTGTGCCACGGCCGAGGACAGCTCCACCAGCAGGCGGCGGTCGAACGGGCGCGGAATCACGTAGTCGCGGCCGAAGCTCGGCGTTTCACCGCCATAGGCAGCCCCCATGTCCGAGGCTTCCTTGCGGGCCAGCGCGGCGATGGCACGCACGCAGGCAACCTTCATTTCCTCGTTGATGCCGGTGGCACCCACGTCCAGCGCGCCACGGAACAGGTACGGGAAACACAGCGCGTTGTTGACCTGGTTCGGGTAGTCCGAACGACCGGTGCCCATGATCACGTCCGGGCGCACCGACTTGGCGTCTTCCGGCAGGATTTCCGGGTACGGGTTGGCCAGCGCGAAGATCACCGGATCCGGTGCCATCGTGGCGACCATTTCCTTGGTGAGGATGCCGCCGGCGGACAGGCCCAGGAAGATATCCGCGCCTTCCACGATCTCGGCCAGCGTGCGCTTGTCGGTATCGCGCGCGTAACGGGCCTTTTCCGGGTCCAGATCGGTGCGACCGGTGTGCAGCACGCCATCGCGGTCGAAGGCCAGGATGTTCTCCGGCTTCAGGCCCAGCTGCACCAGCATGTTGACGCAGGAGATGCCCGCCGCGCCCATGCCGGTGGTGGCCAGCTTGACCTCTTCGATCTTCTTGCCGGTGATGACCATGGCATTGAGCACGGCCGCGCCCACGATGATCGCAGTGCCGTGCTGGTCGTCATGGAACACCGGGATGTTCATGCGCTCGCGCAGCTTGCGCTCGACCACGAAGCATTCCGGCGCCTTGATGTCCTCGAGGTTGATGCCGCCGAAGGTCGGCTCCAGCGAGGCGATGATGTCGACCAGCTTGTCCGGGTCGTTCTCGTTGACCTCGATGTCGAACACGTCGATGCCGGCGAACTTCTGGAACAGCACCCCCTTCCCTTCCATCACCGGCTTGCCAGCCAGCGGGCCGATGTTGCCCAGGCCCAGCACGGCGGTGCCGTTGGTGATCACCGCCACCAGGTTGCCGCGTGCGGTCAGCTCGCTGGCTTGGCCAGGGTCGGCCACGATGGCCTCACAGGCGTGTGCCACACCCGGCGAATACGCCAGCGACAGGTCGCGCTGGGTCAGCATCGGCTTGGTGGCCACCACCTTGATCTTGCCCGGTGGCGACATGCGGTGGTAGTCGAGGGCGGCCTGTTTGAAATCTTCTTTGGACATCGATCTGGACGGCATGAATGGGCGGAAGGGACGAGCGATGATACCGCGTTGCGTCGCCCGGACCTGTCGCGTTGCTGTCACGGGCGATGCTGCAACCGCACATGACACATGTGCAGCACGATGATCGGCAGGCATCGGGTCGGTACGGTGACAGCGCCACCGGCCTGCAGAAATAAACATGCGGGACTGTGCCCTGAAACCGGCACAGCCCCGCACGGCACACACCCGACGTGGGATCAGTGTGTAGCGAGGTCCTCTTCGCTCGGCTCGACCAGCGCGCCGGACAGCGCCTGTGCCAGCTGCTGCTGATCCAGCTGCCCTTCCCAGCGCGACACCACGACCGTGGCGACGGCATTGCCGACGAAGTTGGTCAACGAGCGGCATTCGCTCATGAAGCGGTCCACCCCCAGGATCAGCGCCATGCCGGCCACCGGCACCTCGGGCACAACCGCCAGCGTTGCGGCCAGGGTGATGAAGCCCGCGCCGGTGACGCCTGCCGCCCCCTTGGAGCTGAGCATCGCCACCAGCAGCAGCGCGATCTGGTGGCCCAGCGTCAGCTCGGTGTTCGTGGCCTGCGCGATGAACAGCGCAGCCAACGTCATGTAGATGTTGGTGCCGTCAAGGTTGAAGGAGTAACCGGTGGGCACCACCAGCCCCACCACCGACTTGCCGCAACCAGCGCGCTCCATCTTCTCCATCAGCGACGGCAACGCCGATTCGGAGGAGGACGTACCCAGCACCAGCAGCAGTTCCTCTTTCAGGTAGCGGATCAGCGCGATCACCGAGAAGCCGCACAGGCGCGCCACCGCGCCCAGGATCACCACCACGAACAGCAGCGCGGTGAGATAGAACGAGCCCACCAGCCACGCCAGGTTGACCAGCGAGCTGAGGCCGTATTTGCCGATGGTGAAGGCGATGGCGCCGAACGCACCGATCGGCGCGGCGCGCATCAGCAGATGCACCAGCTTGAACACCGGCACAGTCAGCGCTTCCAGCAGCTTCTGCACCGGCTGGCCCTTCTCGCCTGCAAGGGCGAGCGCGATGCCGAACAGCACCGCGACGAACAGCACCTGCAGGATATTGTCACCTACGAACGGGCTGATCAGCGTCTTGGGAATGATGTCCATCGCAAAACCGACGAGCGTCAGCTCGTGCGACTTCTGCACATAGCTTTCCACCGCGCTCTGGTCCAGGTCGGCGGGATTGATGTTCATGCCCGCGCCCGGCTGCACGACGTGCGCCACCACCATGCCCACCACCAGTGCCAGCGTGGAGAAGAACAGGAAGTACGCCATCGCCTTGGCGAACACGCGGCCGACACTGCGCAGCTGGCTCATGCCGGCGATGCCGGTGACGATGGTCAGGAAGATCACCGGCGCGATGATCATCTTCACCAGCTTGATGAAAGCATCGCCCAAGGGCTTGAGCTGCTCGGCGAACGCCGGCTCCAGGTGTCCCAGCACCACACCGATGGCGATGGCGACCAGCACCTGCACGTAGAGATGACGGTAGAACGGCGTGCTCCTGGTGGCGGCCGTGATGACCTGATCGGGAACGTGCATGCATGACCTCGACAGTTGACTGCTCCGGCCGGTGTTGTACCCGCGATGCACGCGCACGCCGATAACGCATTGGTAGTACCTAATACATTGGTATTAGTCCGGACAGCCATCACCTGTCATCACACCATGCGCTGTTGCCCACATCTTCAACGGCACAGCCCCTGAAACCGATAATGTCCGCACGTTTCGCTGCGAAATGGCGTACTCACTGACAAAGAGAATGACTACCGGTCGCCATCGTCGCGGCACTGGTGAATCACTTTCATCTGCGTGACCATCCGCGCATGCCGTTCCAGCACCAATCCCGCCGCCGCACCCGATTGTGGCTGCTGTGCGCCGCCGCTCTGTCCGCCGTGGTGATCAGCCTTACCCTGATGCGTCACCTCGAGCGGCGCAGCCTGCAGGCCGATGCCCTGCACGCACGCGAGCAGCTCCGCCTCAATGCCGATGCGATGCAGGCGCAGATCGAACGCTACGGCGTGCTGCCTGCGGTGCTGGCGCTTGACCCGGACATCCGCGCGGCACTGCTGCAGACACGCGTACCTGCCGGGGCGATGCGCGCGCTGAACCGCAAGCTGGAAGCCGTGAACGGCGCGGCGACCACCTCCACGCTCACCCTGCTGGACCGTCAGGGCGATGCCATCGCCGCCAGCAACTGGCGCACCAGCGGCGCCAGCAATGTCGGCAAGAACTACCGCTTCCGCCCCTACTTCCAACGGGCCATGCAGACGGGAAGCGGCACGTTCTACGCACAGGGCATCACCACCGGCATTCCGGGCTATTTCATGTCCGAGGCCGTGCGGGATGATCGCGGCGTCCCGGTAGGTGTGGTGGTTGTAAAGGTGGTGTTGCGCCCGCTGGAGACCACCTGGGCAGAGGCGCCGGGTGTCATGTTCGCCAATGACGACAACGGCGTGATCTTCCTCGCAAGCAGGACGCAATGGCGCTACCACACGCTGCAGCCACTGGATGCGCGCACCCGCAACCGGCTCATGCACACCCGCCAGTACGGCGTCGTGCCGACCGCGCAGCTGGATTACCGCGATGTCGAGCAGCTTGGCCTCGCCACACGCCGCGTCGATGTGATCGATCTCGGCGATGTCATCTGGATCACCCAGCGCCTGCCACGCCAAGGTTGGACGCTGAACCTCATGCACTCCACCGCCGACAGCCTGGCCGCCGCACGCACGCAGACCGCGCTGATCGGCGCGGGCCTGCTGGCCGCCACCCTGCTCGGCTTCGTGCTGTGGCAGCGGCGACGCCTCGCGCAGCTGCGCGAGCGCAGCCGTGGCGAGCTGGAGCGCATGGTCAAGCTGCACGCACAGGAGCTGCGCAGCGCGCAGGACGGTGTGGTGCTGGCAGCGCACAGCGCCGACTTCGGTGAAAGCAAGAGCCTGCAGCACCTCCCGCAAGGTGTGTGCGTGGTGGATGCCTCCCTGCGGCTGGTGGCATGGAACCGTCGCTACGTCGAACTGTTCCGCTTTCCGCCCGGCTTCATCCATATCGGCCGGCCCATCGCCGATGTGTTCCGTTACAACGCGCAGCGTGGCCTGCTCGGGCCGGGCCCGATCGACGAGGCCATCGAGCGTCGGCTCAACCACCTGCGTTCGGGCAGCCCGCACATGCACGAGCGCGAAAGCAGCGACGGCACCATCATCGAGATCCGTGGCAATCCCCTGCCCGATGGCGGCTTCGTGACCAGCTATGCCGACATCACCGCCTACCGCAACGCGGCGCGCGACCTGCGCTCGCTGGCCGACACGCTGACCCAGCGGGTGGACGAGCGTACCCGCGATCTTGCCGCCGCCAAGCGCGAAGCCGAGGACGCCAACCGCTCCAAGACACGCTTCGTCGCCGCTGCCGTGCACGATCTTCTGCAACCGCTGAATGCCGCGCGCATGTTCCTGTCCGCGCTGCGCGAGCGACTGCGCGAACCCGGCGGCCAGCAGATCGCCGACAGCATCGACAACGCGCTGACCGCGCAGGACGGCATCCTCAACAGCCTGCTGGACATCTCGCGGCTGGAATCCGGCGCGCTGGAAACCACCATCGAGGATTTCGCGCTGGACCCGCTGCTGGAAGCGCTGGCGCAGGAATTCGGCATCCTGGCCCAGGCGCGTGGCCTTCGCCTTGAGCGCATCGCCACGCGCGCGGTGGTGCGCAGCGACCGTGCCCTGCTGCGGCGCATCCTGCAGAACTTCCTGTCCAACGCCGTGCGTTACACGCCACAGGGGCGCATTGTGCTCGGCTGCCGGCGGCAGGGTGACTGGCTGCGGATCGAAGTGCATGACAGCGGCCGCGGCATCCCCGAAGCGCGCCAGCAGGAAGTATTCGAGGAATTCCGCCGGCTGGACGACCGCAACGACGAGGATCGCGGCACCGGCCTGGGATTGGCCATCGTCGAGCGCATCGCGCGCCTGCTGGATCATCCGGTTCAGCTGCGCTCGGTGATGGAGCACGGCAGCGTGTTCTCGGTAAGCGTGCCGCTGGGCTGCCGTGCGGCCTGCCGCACCGCGCCGCCGCCGGCAAAGGAGCCTGATGCGCGCCGCACCGACTCCCTGCTCGAAGGCTGCCGCGTCTGGTGCGTCGAGGATGACGTGCTGGTCAGCCGCGCCAACCGCGTGCTGCTGGAGCGCTGGGGCTGCCGGGTGATCGTCGCCAACAGTGACGAGGAGGCGCTGGCCTCGGCCAATCCCGCCAATGCGCCTGATCTGGTGCTGCTCGATGTCCGCCTGGGTGCCACCACCGGCCCCGCATTGCTGCCGGGGCTGATCGAACGCTGGCAGCACACACCCGCCGTGATCCTCTACACCGCCGAGCAGGACACCGCGCTGCGCACGCTGGCCAGCGACAACGGCTGGAGCTTCCTGTCCAAGCGCGCCCGCAGCGCCGCGCTGCGCTCACTGATGACCCATCTCTACCAGCGCAGGCATTGACGTCTGCAGCGGCGGCTTCTCAGCCCGCATCCCCCGCCGTGTCATGCTCGCCTTCCGGCTCCAGTGCCTTGACGAGCACCGCCGCCTGCGTGCGGCTGTTGCAGCCGAGCTTCTTGAGGATGGCGGTGACATGTACCTTCACTGTGTTCTCTGCCAATCCCATTTCGTGAGCGATCTGCTTGTTGAGCAGCCCATCGGCCACGCAGACGAGTACGCGGAACTGCTGCGGTGTCAGCTGCGCCAGACGTGCCGCAAGCTCCGCGTCACGCTCGGAGCGCTCGGCGGCGAGCGAAGGAAAGCAGGTGTCGCCCGCCATCACCGAGGCCACCGTCTGGCGCATGGTTTCCACCGGTGACGACTTGGGAATGAAGCCGGCGGCACCAAACTGCTGCGCGCGGCGGATCACCCGCGGGTGGTCGTTGGACGAGATGATGATGACGGGGATGTCCGGCCGCTCGCCGCGCAGCCATACCAGCGAGGAAAAACCACGCGCGCCGGGCATGGCCAGATCCAGCAGCACCAGATCCACCTGCGGATCTTCCTGCAGCGTCTGCATCAGCGCCGACGCACTTGCCACCTCGATGGTCTCGCCCACCACGCCCTCATCGCGCAGGGCATGCAGCACCGCCGCACGGAACAGCGGGTGATCGTCGGCGACAAGGACCTTGGCCTGGTTCATGGTGCCAGTGTGTCACGACATCCCGCACGACGCCGTACTACCAATGCGTTATTGGAGCCGCCAAGCTGGCTGATTAAGGTCGCGCTCCCTATTCCAAGACAGGAGTGAGACACCATGTCCACGCACTCCCACGCCGCGCGCGGCCTTGTCGCGCTGCTGGCCTTTGCCGCCCTGCCCGCCGCCCACGCCGGTGGGAATGCCAGTATCCGCTTCAGCGGCCGCCTGCATTACGACACCGCATTTTTCGACAACGACGGCCGTGGCGCGCCCGAACAGCAGGGCGACGACCTGCGTGCCGCATGGCTGGCCGCCTCCGGCAAGCTGCATGGTTTCGACTACAAGGTCGAAGGCGATTTCGCGCCGCACAAGCCGGTGGCGCGCGACGCGTACATCGCACGCCGCTTCGGCAGCAACACGGTCACGCTGGGCCAGTTCAAGCAGTACTTCACGCTCGACGACCGCACCAGCACCAATCACATCCCCACCATCGAACGCAGCTGGCTGGCGCAGGCGCTTGCGCCGGGTTACCGGCTGGGGCTGGGCATGAACGGCAACGGCGGCGATGCGTTCTGGAGCGGCAGCGTGTACAGCCTCGAAAGCATCGATGCCTGGAAGGTGAAGGGCCGTGGCGCAGGCGTTCGCGCCGGCTATGCGCCGTGGCATGCGCCCGGCCATGTGCTGCACCTGGGTGCTTCCGTGGCACGCGAGCAGCAGGACACCCCGGGCGCAGGCAACGCCGCCGCGCTGCGCGTGCAGCCGCGCATTGCCGGCTACTTCGCTGACAACAGCCGCCTGTCGCTGGTGGACTTCCGTGCCGGCCGCGATGTCACCGTCACAAAATTCGGCGTGGAAGCAGCGGGCGTGCAGGGCGCATGGTCGTGGCAGGCCGAGTACGGTGGCGCCCACTACGACGACGGCGCGCAGACCGCCGATGTCCGCGCCGGCTACGTGCAGGGGAGCTGGCTGCTCACCGGCGAGGCGCGCAGCTATGACGCCAAGGCTGGCCGCTTCGTCCAGATCAAGCCGACCGACAGGACCGGCGCGCTGGAGCTGGTGGCCCGCTACGACCACATCGACGGCGAGCAGCGTCCGCTGGTGCGCCGCGACCTGTCCGCCGAGGCGTGGACCGTCGGCGTGAACTGGTACGCCGCCAGCCATGCCCGGGTGATGGTGGACATGACCGACAGCCACCGCCGCAACGCGCTGACCCACAGCACGCTGGACCACACCCGCGTGCTGGCGGGCCGGTTGCAGCTGGACTTCTGATCCACGGCAGCCCCGTAGCCCGGGTAAGCGCCAGCGCAGCCGGGTTCTCAGTGGCAGGCAACCGCCACAGCATGGGTTCCGGTCTGTCCAGACACGCGTTCTGCCAGTCAATGCGAAGCTCTCCGGGTGCGCTGGCGCTTACCCGGGCTACGGGAGCCCATGCGGCCTGCAGGCCGCCGTCACCACCTCATTCATGCGCCCCATCCGCGGCCATGCACGACTAACGGCCATTGTTATCGTGGCGGCATCCGGCTAGCGTTCCGGGTTCGCTTCAAAGAGGTGGCTGCCCATGATCCAACTCGACGCCGTCCAGACCGTTGCTTTCGCCGGCCTGACGCTGTTCGCCGGCTATGCACTGTGCCGCGCCATACCCTTCTTCCGCCGCTACAACCTGCCCGAACCGGTGGTGGGTGGCCTGCTGGTGGCACTGGCCGTCTGGTGGGCCCACGGCCAGCAGACGACGCTGTTCCAGCTCGACACCACGCTCAAGACGCCGCTGATGGTGGCCTTCTTCACCACGCTGGGCATCAACGCCAGCGTGCGGCTGCTGCGGGTCAGCGGCAAACAGGTGATGCTGTTCCTGCTGATCGCCAGCCTGTTCGCGGTGCTGCAGAATTTCATCGGCATCGGCGTGGCCAAGCTGTTCGGGCTGCACCCGATGTTCGGCGTGCTGGCGGGTTCCGCCACGCTCACCGGCGGCCCGGCCACCGGCCTGGCCTTCGCGCCGCAGTTCGAGAAGGCGGGCCTGGTCGGTGCCGAGAGTCTGGCGGTGACCGCGGCGATGGCCGGCATCATCTGCGGCGGACTGGTCGGCGGCCCCGTCATCACCATGCTGATGCAGCGCTTCCGCGTCGCCCATCCCAGCCAGAAGGCCAGCGAGGCCCAGCTGAAGGACGACGCCATCGTGGTGCACTACCCCAATGAATCGGCGCGCGAATTCGACGCGCTCAAGAGCATCGTCGTGCTGCTGATGGCGATGTGGGTAGGCACCTGGGTCGGCAAGGCGTTCGAGGACATGGGCCTCACACTGCCGTCCTACATCGGCGCGATGCTGGTGGGCGCGGTGATCCGCAACATCGACGACTACACCGGCTGGATCAAGCTGTCGGTGCCCACCACCGATCTGATCGGCAACATCTGCCTTGCCCTGTTCCTGGCCATCGCCTTGATGGACCTGAAACTGTGGGAGCTGGCCGGCATGGGCTTACCGCTGCTGGTGAACATGATCATCCAGGTCTCGGTGGTGGCGCTGTTCGCGGTGCCGATCTACCTGCTGATGGGCCGCGACTACGACGCGGCGGTGATGGGCGGTGGCTTCATCGGCTTCATGCTCGGCACCACGGCCAATGCCATGGCCGTGATGCGCCGCCTGGTGCAGCGCTACGGCCCCGCGCCGCGCGCCTTCCTGGTGGCGCCGCTGGTCGGTGCGTTCTTCATTGATTTCATCAACGCACTGATCATCACGGGCTTTCTCAACTTCTGGCCGCACTGACCGCGCCGTGATATCCCCGTGCCCGCGCACGAATGGCGGGCACGGGTGACAATGGTGGCCCCCACCCCGCCGCGTTGCCGTATCCATGACTGCCCCTGCGCCTGTATCCGTTTCCACCGTCCATGACCTGGCCATCATCGGTGCCGGCGTGGTGGGCGTGGCCACCGCTTGGGCGGCGGCGCAGCGCGGGTTGTCGGTGCTGCTGCTGGATCGCAACGACGGCCCGGCGCAGGGCACGTCCTTCGCCAACGGTGCCCAGCTCAGTTACGCCTATACCGACGCCATGGCCGGCCCTTCCACCTGGGGCCAGCTGCCGCAGATGGCCTTCGGGCGCAATGGCGCGTTCCGCACGCGCTGGTCGGCGGACCCTGATTTCCTGCGCTGGGGGCTGGCCTTCCTGCGCCAGGCCACCACAACCAATCTGCAGCGCAACACCCTCGCCACGCTGGAACTGGCGCTGGAATCGCGTCTTTCGATGCAGTCGCTGCTGCAGAAGCATCCCATCGCCTTCGACCACGCGGTCTCCGGCAAGCTGCATCTGTATCCCACACAGGAAGGCGTGGATGGCGCGGCGGCGATGATCGCGCTCAAACGCCCCTATGGCGTGCAGCAGCGTCTGGTGGATGCTGCCGAAGCCATCCGCATCGAACCGGCGCTGGCCGGTGCGCCATGGCTGGCAGGCGCGGTGTACTCACCCGACGAAGAAGCCGGCGACCCGTGGCGTTTCAGTCAGGGGTTGCTGGATGTTCTGCAGCGTGACCACGGCGTGCAGGCCAGCTTTGGCTTCGACACCCACTCATTGCAGCGGAAGGACGGCCAATGGCAGCTGCAGGCACACGATGGCCGCCGCGCCAGCGCGCGCAGGCTGCTGGTCTGTGCCGGCATCGACAGCGCCGCGCTGCTGCGGCCACTGGGCATCCGCATGCCGCTGATGGCGATCAAGGGTTACTCGTTCACCGCGCCGTGCGGTGCCAACGCGCCACTGGTCAGCATCACCGACACCAAGCGCAAGCTGGTGTTCTGCCGCCTTGGCAACCGCATCCGCGTTGCCGGCCTGGCCGACATGAATCACTGGAACCCCACGCCGGATCCAGCGCGCCTGGCGCAGCTGGTGGACATGGCCCGCGCCTCGCTGCCGGAGGCCGCCGACTACACGCGCATCGAAAGCAGCTGGGCCGGCCTGCGCCCGGTCACGCCATGGTCTTCGCCGATCATCCGCGATCTGGGCGACGGCCTGGGCTGCAACATCGGCCACGGCATGCTCGGCTGGACGCTGGCCATGGGCAGTGGCGAGCGTGCGGTGCAGCTTCTGCTCGGCACACACTGAGCACACGCCTCAGCCTTCGCTGATCTGATCCATCCGGATGCGGTTGGCGAACAGCGAGAACGCCAGCGCGCCGGCCAGGCCGTTGGCGCGCTGCACCCACACCGGCAACCAGCGCGGCGGGGCCAGCACACCGGCCTCGAACAGCGGCGTCAGCGCCTGCGCATCGCCCAGCGTCATCTTGCCGGCGAACAGCCAGCGGCAGGTCTGCAGGCGCTCCTCGCGCAGCATGTGCCGGAAGAAGGTGTGCACGGACACCAGCCCGCGCAGGTACACGGTGTCCTTGGTGAAGGCCGCGCCACCGGACGGCGGCACGCCACGGAACACACGCTGCGCAGAAGAGAAGCTCTCTTCCGGCGTCTGCCCCGCCTCACGGAAGTAGTTGAACACCTGGATGAAATCCGCGCCCTCGCGCGCCATCGCCACGGCTTCGATGCGCAGGCTGATGCGTTTGAGCCGCTGGATGTCGATGCTGCCGGTGATCTGTTCGGCAAACGTCGCCAACCCTTCCTGCGCACCGGTGACGCGCGGTGAGGACAGCGCAAGGCTGGGCAGCACGGTCTGCTCGCGGCCGTTGAGTGCGGTCAGCGAATGCACCAGCGCTTCGTGGTGGAACAGCTGCGCGCGGTCGTAGACGCTGAAGCTGGCATTGGTGCGCAGGCGGATGCGTGTGGGGCCGGCGGCGGCCTTGGCGATCAGCTCCGGGTCCAGCTCCACGTTGATCACGCGGCCATGGAAGAAGTCGTCCAGGTCACCCTGCAGCTGCAGCTTCAGCGCGATGGCTGAAAGCGGCACCTGCTCTTCCGGCGCGAGCATCTCGTGATCCAGCTCCTGCGCGATCTGCAGGAAATGCTGCGCGGCCTGGCGTGTGGTCGGGCCGTTGCCGGGCATCGCCTGTTCGGGCAGGCCGAACAGGTAGGCGGAGAAGTGATCCACCGCGCGCGTGCCCAGCACTTCCAGCAGCCCCGCCGCGAGATCCCAGCTGCGCGCCGAATCGTGCACGTAACTGCCCAGCGGATGCGTGGTGTCGGCGGCGGCCATGACGGCGGCCAGCTCGCGCCGTGATTCGGTGAAATCCAGTTTGGGGTACACCACCTGCGGCAGCTCGGGCTTGCCGCGCGCCACACTTTCCAGGAACGGTGCCTGTGTGGACGCGGGCCAACTGGTCAGGCTGAGCAGGCGGATGCCGCGCACCGCATCGACCATGCGCGCATCCAGTGCCGCGTGGTGGGCGATGGCCGGGTCCTGGTTGCCGATGGTGATGCTCATGCCCGTCTCCCGCGCCTCAGCGCCGCTTGTTCTTGCCGGTGGGCCGCCACTGCGCGCCACGCCCCACGTTCCTGCGCTCGTTGGACTGCTCGGCCTGGCGCTGCGCCAGCTTGGCGGCGGCGATCGCCACTTCCTCGCGCAGCTTCAGGTAGTTCTGCAGGCGGCTTTCGTCGATGTCGCCGCGCTCGATCGCCTCCTGCACGGCACAGCCCGGCTCATGTTGATGCGAGCAGTCGCGGAACTTGCACTGTTCGGTCAACGCCTCGATGTCGGCGAAGCCACCTTCGGCCAGCGTTTCCTCGCCCGTGGGCTTCAGCTCGCGCATGCCGGGGGTGTCGATCAGGCAGGCACCGGCAGGCAGCGGTATCAGCGCGCGGTGCGTGGTGGTATGGCGGCCACGCGAATCGCTGCCACGCACCTCGCCGGTCTTCATCCGTTCCTCGCCCAGCAGCGTATTGGTCAGCGTGGATTTGCCCGCACCGGACGAACCCACCAGCACCACCGTGTGCCCCGGCTGCAGCCACGGCGCCAGCGCGCTGACGCTCTCCGCATCCTTGCCATTGACTGCAAGCAGCGGAATATTCTGCACAGCCAGCTCTTCCAGCACCGCCAGCGCGTCCTCGCTGTATTCGGTCTGGTCGGCCTTGGTCAGCACCACCACCGGTGCCGCGCCGCCACCACCGACAAGCAGCAGGTAGCGCTCGATGCGGCGTGGATTGAAGTCGGCATCCAGCCCGCAGACGATGAACACCGTATCGATGTTGGCCGCGATCACCTGCTGGTGGTAATGCTCGCCCGCCGCGCCCCGCTTGATCGAGGTGCGCCGTGGCAGCAGCGCGACGATGCGCTTGCCGTCCAGCAGCACCCAGTCCCCCACCGCCGCACGCTCGTGGCTGGGGAAGCGTGGCCGCTGCCATTCCGGCGGCGATTCGGTCTTCAGGCTGTTGTCCGGCGCATCGGCCACCACGTAGCCAGACCGGTGCTGTTCGATCACCCGCCCCGGCCGTGCCTGTGGATGCGCGGCAAACGCCGCCTGCCAGGACGGTTCCTCGGGTGCGCCGGACCAAGGCCAGCCCATGCCGCGCAGCGGTGTGAAGTCGAAGGTTTCTGTCATCCGGCAATTCTACCGGGGCTGGTTGGCCCATCCGGTCAATCAGGGGTGTCTGAGCCGACTTTGGTTGGTGATGGAACCGTTGCCCCGCAACGCAACAATTCCGCTACCATGCGGTATCAATGCCTTGACAGCCCTGTAGAAATGTCACCCGCCGCCAAACCGCTCGCCACCCGTGAACGCCTGTCCGAAGTCCGCTACGAAATCCGTGGTGAGCTGGCCCGGCGAGCCCGCGAGCTGGAAGCGCAGGGCCGCAAGCTGATCAAGCTCAACATCGGCAACCCCGGCAATTTCGGTTTCCGCGCGCCGGAGCACCTGCAGCGCGCCATTGCCGACGACATGGGCCGCACGGACCCCTACACCCACCAGCAGGGTCTGCCAGTAGCGCGTGAAGCCATCGCCGCCGCCTATGCGCGCCGTGGTGCCCCCGACGCCGTGGCCGACCGGGTATTCCTGGGCAACGGCGTGTCCGAGCTGATCGACCTCTCGCTGCGGGCGCTGCTGAACCCGGGCGATGAAGTGCTGGTGCCGTCGCCGGACTACCCGCTGTGGTCGGCGGCGACCATCCTCAACGATGGCCGCCCGGTCTATTACCGCTGCAAGCCGGAAAACGGTTTCCTGCCCGACCCGGTCGAGATCGAGACGCTGGTGTCCTCGCGCACCCGCGCCATCGTGCTGATCAACCCCAACAACCCGGCAGGCGCCAGCTACCCGCGCGAGCTGCTGGAGAAGATCGTCGCCATCGCCCGCAAGCACAACCTGCTGCTGATGGTGGACGAGATCTACGACCAGATTCTTTACGACGGTGCCGTGTTCCAGCCGGTGGCCCCGCTGGCCGGCGACCACCCGTGCCTGACCTTCAGCGGCCTGAGCAAGGTGCACCGCGCCTGCGGCTGGCGCGTGGGCTGGATGCTGCTGTCCGGTGCCGCCGAGCAGCTGGGCGAATTCCGCGCCGCGCTGGACCTGCTCAGCGCCCTGCGCCTGTGCGCCAACGTGCCCGGCCAGTACGCCATCGAAGCCGCCGTGAATGGCCCGGACACCATCAGCGGACTGTGCTCGCCCGGTGGCCGCCTGTACGAAACCCGCCGCGCGGTGATCGAGGCCTGCGAGGCCAGCGAACACCTGCAGCTGGTGGCACCGGCCGGTGCGCTGTATGCGTTCCCGGCCGTGGTCGGCCCTGCCGCACAGGGGTTCGATGACCACGATTTCGCCCTGCAGCTGATGGAAGAAGAAGGCGTGCTGGTGGTGCCGGGCTCCAGCTTCAACGTGCCTTACCGCAACCACTTCCGCGTGACCCTGCTGCCGGAGGCCTCGGTGATGCGCGATGTGTTCGGCCGCATCGACAAACTGCTGGCGCGCCGCGCCGAGGCGGTCACCAAGGTGGTGCCGCTCAAGTCCCGCAGCGCCGTGGCCTGAGCTGGGCAAGCGCATGAGCGAAGCCCAGACCACCCCCGCCCACGACCTTCCCCCGCGCTATCTGGCGCTGGGCGACTCCTACACCTTCGGTGAAGGCGTCGCCGCCGAAGGCACCTGGCCGTGGCGGCTGGCCGATGAGCTGCGCGAACAGGGCTTCGCGCTGGCCCCGCCGGAGGTGATCGCCACCACCGGCTGGACCACCGACGAGCTGGCAGCCGCCATCGACGCCGCCGCCCCGCAGGGGCCCTACGCACTGGTCAGCCTGCTGATCGGTGTCAACAACCAATACCGTGGCCGCCCGCTGGCCGAGTACCGGCAGCAGTTCGAGCAGTTGCTGCAGCGCGCGATCGCCCTGGCCGGCGAAGACCCGGGGCGCGTGCTGGTGCTGTCCATTCCCGACTGGGGCATCACCCCCTACGCTGCCGCCAACGACCGCGACCCGGCCCAGGTGGCGCGCGAGATCGACGACTTCAACGCGGCCGCCCAGGCCTGCTGCGGCGACTACGGCGTGGCTTTCGTCGATATCACCCCCACCAGCCGCGATGGCGGCGGTCTGCCGGAGATGCTGGTCGAAGACGGCCTGCACCCGTCGGCCCGGATGTACCAGCGCTGGGCCGACCAGGCAGTGCCTGTCGCCGCCAGCCTGCTTGCCGCTGCCGGGGACAGGTGAGCGAGGTCTCCGCGCAGGCCGCGATGACGGCCGACGACGCCCGCAGCATCGCCCGCGCCTTCGCCCCATCGCGCCCCTGGGGCAATCGCTGGGACTACTACTACACCCTGTCCAAGCTGCGCAGCGACCCGCTCTATCCGGGTGTGCTCGCGGCCCTGCGCGGCACCCACGCACCGGTGCTGGACATGGGCTGCGGACTTGGCCTGCTGGCGCACGCCCTGCGCCACGACGGGCAGGCCCAGCCCTATTACGGCGTGGACAACGACGCGGCCAAGATCCGCCGTGGTGATGTCGTCGCCGGGCGCAGTGGTCTTGCGGCAGTCCGCTTCGAGCGCATGGATCTGGCCACCACCCTGCCCCGCCACTGTGGCAACGTGGCCATCCTCGACGTGCTGCAGTACCTGCCGGCCAGCGCGCAGCAGGCGCTGCTGCAGGCCGCCGCCGATATGGTCGATGACGGCAGCCGGCTGGTGATGCGCATGAGTCTGGCCGACCAGACCCGCCGTGGCCGCATTTCCCGGCTGGGCGACCGCGCCGCCAACCTGATCGGCTGGATGCAGTTCCGGCCGCGCCACTACCCGGACGCCGACCAGCTGCGCGCGCAGCTGGAACAGGCGGGGCTGAAGGTCAATCTGGCCCCGCTGTACGGGCGCACACCGTTCAACAACTGGTTGCTGGTGGCCGAGCGCAGTTGAGGCGCGACTCAGCCGTTTGCGCCGATAATGGCCCCATTCTTTCCAGCCGCGCCCTGCCGGGCCGGCGCACCAACGAGAACCCCGTGAGAAGAACCTACCGCCTCGACATCGAAGGCAAGCACCCCGACCGCCTGCTGGAAGCCAGCAAGCACGACATCCGCAAGTACATCAAGCGCGAGCGCGGCAAGGCGCTGCCTGCCGATGCGGATTTCTGGGATTTCGACAGCAAGGCCGGCGTGGATGAAGCCAGCGCGCAGCCGGTGCCCTTCCCGGAGCTGATCCGCGCGGTGGACGCGCTGGTCGCCGCCGGCAACACGCAGTTCTACGTGGAAGTGCTGCGCAAACCCGCCAAGCGCACCCCGCGCCCGGCCGCCAGCACAGACGCCAGCACGGACGCCGCACCGGACCCGGAAAGCGATTTCGAGGATTGACCCGCACCACCCGTAGTGCCGAGCCATGCTCGGCAGCGGCCTTCGCAAACGCCCCAGCGCAGCATGGCTGCGCTCTACCGCTGCCCCCTCCGCGTAGTGCCGAGCCATGCTCGGCAGCGGCCTTACCGCAAACGCCCCAGCGCAGCGTGGCTGCGCTCTACGGGGCTGGTTTGCCGGCGGCGGCGCGCAGACGGTCCTTCCTGCTCGGGCGCCGGCCCTTGATGCCGCCGTTGTCGTCCGCCACGGGCGCAGCAACCGGCGCGGTGTCCACCGGCTCGAATCCGGCCATCACCTCCGACTCCAGCTTCAGGCCATGCCGCTTGGTGATCAGCCGCCAATGCGCCTTTGATGCGGCATCGATGAAACTCACCGCCAGCCCCTTCTCGCCCGAACGGCCGGTACGGCCGATGCGGTGCAGGTAATCGGCAGGCGACCGCGGCAACTCGTAATTCACCACGACCGGCAGGCCGGCGATATCGATGCCGCGTGCGGCCACATCGGTGGCCACCAGCACCCGCACTTCACCGGCCTTGAAGCCCTGCAGCATGCGCACGCGGCGCCCCTGCGACAGATCACCGTGCAGTGCCTGCGCATTGATGCCGGCCTTGCGCAGCTCACCGGACAGGCGGTCGCCCTGACGGATGCTGCTGACGAACACCAGCACCTGCGACCACGCCGGTTCCTGCAGCAGCCGCTGCAGCAGTTCGCCACGGCGTGCGGCGTCCACGGCAATTGCCCGCTGCGTGATCTCCGGTTGCGCCTGCGCCATCACTTCCAGCCGCTGCGGCTCGCGCAGACCGGCAGCCGCCAGTGCTTCGATACCCGGCGGGAAGGTGGCAGAGAACAGCAGCGTCTGCCGCCGTACCGGCAGTTCCGCCAGTATCTGGCGCAGTTCGTCGCCGAACCCCAGTTCCAGCAGACGGTCGGCCTCATCCAGCACCAGCAGCTGCACCTGGCGCAGCGACAGCGCGTTGTGGGCCAGCAGGTCCAGCAGGCGTCCGGGCGTGGCAACCACCACGTCGGCGCCACCGCGCAGCGCCATCATCTGCGGATTGATCGACACACCGCCCACCGCACAGACCACACGCGGCTGTCGCGTCAGTTCACGCCCCAAGGTCGCGAACACGTCAGCCACCTGCAGCGCCAGCTCGCGGGTCGGCACCAGCACCAGCTGCGTCAGCACCCGTGGCTTGCGCGGTGGCGCGTTGAAGAAGCGCTGCAGCGCCGGCAGCACATAGGCGGCCGTCTTGCCGGAACCGGTCGGTGCCAGCGCCACCAGATCCTGCCCGCGCAGGATCAGCGGGATGGCCTGCTGCTGGATCGGCGTCGGCGCGCTGTAGCCGGCCTGCAGCAGCGATTGCTGCAACGCAGGCAGTACATAGGGAGACAGGCCGAGTCGTGAAAAAGGCATCAGGGGGGGTCCAGAAGCGCCGTCGGGGTAACGGGGCTGCGAGTCTACGTGCTTGCCTGCGGCACACGGGCACGCAGCCCCTGTGCCTGCAACTGCGCCAGCACGGCGGCGATGATGGTCGGGTTGTGGCCGTGGGCCGCGCCTTCATGCAGCAGCACGATGGCACCCGGTTTGAGGTCGGGCGCTATCCGCCGCACCACGTCCTCCGGCGTACAGCCCACACCGTCGAACCCGCGCGCACTCCATCCCACCCGCGCCAGCCCGTGCGGCTTGATCGCGGCGGCGACGAACGGGTTGGTCATGCCCACCACCGAGCGGTACCAGCGCGGCGGCGTACCGGCGATGCTGGCCAGCGCCTGCTGGCACTGCCCCACCTCGTCGGCCAGTTGACCCGGCCCCAGCGCCCAGAACCGGCCCTGCGGATGGGTGTGACTGTGGTTGCCCAGCCCATGCCCACGCCGCAGCACTTCGCGCACCAGATCCGGCCGCGCGGCGGCACGTTCGCCGACCATGAAAAAGGTGGCCTTGGCATCGTGCTGGTCCAGCAGGTCCAGGATGGCCAGGGTGTCGTCGGAGGGGCCATCGTCGATTGTCAGCCAGACGTCCTGACATGGCAGGCGGCTGACCACCGGCGCGTAGAAGCGGCTGTTGGGCAGGAACACGGGCACCACGAACAGGGCATGGCTGGCCAGCAACAGGGGCAGCCCCCAGGCCCATCCCAGCTGCCACCAGGCCAGTACCACCAGCAACTGCGACAGCACCAGCCACGGCAGCCAGCGCCAGGGGCGTAACGGGACAGGATGCAGGGTTTGCGTGGCGGTCATGCCCCATGATGCCACGCAGCGTAGAATCAGCCTCTGTCCCAGACCACTTCACGAGTTCACGATGTCCCTGGATCCCGCCCTGCGTTCGCGCATTGAAACCCTCCTCGGCGCCAACCGCGTCGTCCTGTTCATGAAGGGTCAGCCGACCATGCCGCAGTGCGGTTTCTCGGCCAAGGCCGTCGGCGCGCTGCAGGACCTGGGCGTGGAGTTCGCCCACGTCAACGTGCTGGCCGACCAGGACATCCGCGAAGGCATCAAGCTCTACGGCGACTGGCCGACCATTCCGCAGCTGTACGTGGACGGCGAGCTGATCGGCGGCAGCGACATCATCCTGCAGATGGCCGGCAGCGGTGAGCTGAGCAGCCTGCTGGGCGTGGCCGCACCGGACCGCACCCCGCCGACCATCACCGTCACCCCGGCCGCCGTGGAAATGCTCAAGGGCGCGCTGGCCGACGCCCCGGGCGCCGCCCTGCAGCTGGGTATCGACGCGCGCTTCCAGCCGAACTTCCAACTGGCCCCGTTCGACGCCAATGCCATCGCCGCCGAGTCCAACGGCCTGCGCGTGCAGTTCGACGTATCCAGCGCGCGTCGTGCCAACGGCATCACCATCGACTGGGTGGACGACATCCGCGGCCAGGGCCTGGCCATCAACAACCCGAACGCTCCCAAGCCGGTGCAGGCGCTGGATGTGCGCAGCGCCGACGACCAGCTGCGCGCCGGCACCCTCACCGTGGTGGATGTGCGCCCGGCTGACGAACGCGCCATCGCGTCCATCAACGCGCCGTTCGAGACCTTCGACGGCGACAACCGCGCCCGTCTGGAAGCCCTGCCCAAGGACACCGCGCTGGCTTTCCTGTGCCACGCCGGTGGCCGCAGCGCCCAGGCCGCCGAGCAGTTTCTGGACCTCGGCTTCACCAATGTCTACAACATCACCGGCGGCATCAATGCCTGGTCCGATGAAGTGGACAACAGCGTGCCGAAGTACTGATCGCGCCAACGCGCGGACATAGATGCTGAGACAAGGAACGCCGGCAATGCCGGCGTTCTTCGTTTCCGCGCCCACAGTGGATCGGGCCTTTCATTGCCCGATCCACCGCAAGCCCCTGGAGCACCGGCCTGGCGCCGATGTCCCTGCTGCCGTGGCGACACCTCAGAACTGGATCGACCAGCGTGCGTTGACGGCATTGTCGCGGCTGTCGTCACCCACCTGACCGCTGTAACGGACATCCAGCTGCTGGTGCGGCGTCAGCCAGACCGACAGACCCAGTTCGGCCTTTGCAGCGCCCTTGGCCAGCGGCGCACCTGTCACCGTGAAGGTATCGCTGCTGCCCCAACCCAGCTGCGCGGACTGGCGGCGATCACCCGACACATGGCGATAGCCCACGCCACCGTTCACATGCAGCCACGCATGCTGCTGGCTGGCGGCCTTCAGGCCCTTGTCGAAGCGCAGACCCGCGGTACTGACCGTGCTGCGGGTGTCGTTCACACCGCCCTGCAGCGCAGCCGCGCCACCGCGCTCGCCGATCCTGCCCATGTCCACATCGACCCGGGCAACCTGCAGGTACGGCTCCAGTCCGCCATCCAACCCACCGAAGCGGTAGCTCGCCTCGACAAAGGCCTGACGGCTGTGCGCGTCATGGAAGCCATGCGGGGCATCACGGAAACCCGCAAAGCTCACGGTGCGGGTGCTTTCGATCTTGTAGCTGGCGAAGGCAAGCCCCGTGCGCAGGCCGAAGCCACCCCAGCGGCGACCAGCGTACAGGCCCCAATGGACATCGTCCGCCTTGGACTGCGCGTTGCGGCCTTCACCCTGCTTGATGTCGGTGTGGCCGAGACCAGCCACCGCACCCAGCCGCCAGCCACCGACTTCACGGTCGGCACCCACCAGCAGCCCGTTGCTGTCAGAGCGGGTACGCGCGGTGCTGGCATCCCCCGTCAGGGTGCCGCTGCCGGTCAGCAGCTGTACCCATGCACCCGCGGCATCCTCGCCCTCCGAGCCGCGTGCCGGCGGCGTCAGCAACCGCGCGGTCATCGCGTCGCGCACCAGTCGGCTGGCCTCGGCCAACGCTGCCGGCGTGGCGGCATACAGTTCGCCGCTGAGCCCATCCAGCGCACGCCCCACCTGTTCCGGGAACAACTGGGTCAGCGGCTTGGGCAGCCCCTGCGTGATCGGCAGCGCATCCGCCACAGCGGCGATGGAATGCTGGTTGCCACTGTGTACCGTGCTTGCCAGCGGCTGCCCGCGCACCACGTCGATCGCCGTGACGGTTTCGCCATAGGTCAGCTCGAACTTCAGGAACGGCGAGAACGCCGTGAAGTCTGCATGGACGAAACTGCCGGTCAGCTCACCCTCCACGCGCAGGAAGTTGAACTGCTCGCCCAGGTAATAGATGCCCGGTTCCGGCAAGGCCACGAGGGTACCGGCGATGGTGGCGTTACCGGTGACGTGCAGCTGATCACTGCGACTGCCGGGGGCAAGTTCGGCAAAGTAGGTGGCCGTCGCCGTCTGCACGTAATCACCGTTGATGGTCAGCGTACCGATGGAGTTGCCCGGCGCGATGATGCCTTCCACCGTGGTGGAGCCGAGCGTGCCCACACCCTTCAGCGTCGCATTGACACCCACATGGGTGCTGCCACCTTCCTGCACGCCATTGAAGGACAGCACGCCTGCTTGGAGATCGATGTCGGTGTCGGTGAAGTATCTGTCATTTTCCACACGGGCCTTGCCACCCAGCTGGTGATACGCACCCTGCGCCAACGTGCCGTCGAACAGCAGCGTGCCGCCGTACAGGTTGATGCCACCGCCCTGGATCAGGCCGCTTTCGGTGACATGGGTCTCGCCAGCGTGCTGGTTGAGCCAGTTGTTCTGCAGGCTGCCGCTGAGCAGGAACTGCCCGCCCTCGACCTCCACCGAAGACGTCAGCGCGTTGGCGCCCGACAGCTCCAGCGTGCCGGCGCGGACCAGTGCACCGTTGAAACTGTTGCTGCCGCTCAGGCGCAGCCAGCCGGCACCGGACTTGGTCAGCCTGCCCGGCCCCCCGATGTCATTGCGCCAGTCATCCCACGCATCCCCTTCCCACACCTTCAGGCCACCGGCGTGCGCGTCCATCACCACATCGGTGTCCACGCGCAGCGAACCGTAGCCGTCGATGCCCTTGGCCAGATTGATCAGACCCCAGCCGTAGACATCGTCCACGCCAGGATCACCCAGATCGGTGGCGGTGGTCAGCAGCACGTCGCGGATCTGGGCGTTGTCCAAATACGGGAAGCGCTCCATCAGCAGGCCCAACGCGCCCGTGACATGCGGGGCTGCCATCGAGGTACCGCTCATCAGGCCATAAGCGTAAGTAGGCATGCGCTCGGTGACATCGATCGAGACACTTCCATCATCGGCGATGTCGATGCCTGCACTCAGCGTGGAGTCGTTGCCGTACACGGTGGAGTTGATCGCCGTGCCCGGCGCGGCCACGCACCAGTTGGCGGAATAACCGCAGCGGTGCGACCAGTCGCTGAGAACGAGATCCTGGTTCACGTTGACCACGGACAGCCAGTACGGCTCCACTTCGGCGAAGGCACGCGGCAGCGTGGCGTACATGCCGGCGATGGGTGCGTCTTCCGCGCTCTGGTTGCGCACTTCGGAGTTGCCCGCTGCCCACACCTGGATCAGGCCACTGTTGCGCGAGCCAGCCACAAAGCTGTCGAAGTACTCCCGATACCCCTTGTCGCCGTAAAGCATATCGAGCCATTCCAACGTATCCGGCTCATTTGCACGCCCCCAGCTGTGGTTGATCGCACGTACGCCGTCGGCATTCATCTGCTCGTACATGTCCGCAACCGCCGTGCCATCCGGCCCGTTGTAACCCAGTGACACCAGCCTGTAGCCGTAATCCGAGGGCATCCACATGCGGGCCGTGTCAAAGAACAGCTTGGCCACGCTGAGGTCCGCGCCAAAGGACACGCCGTGCATGCCCTTGCCATCACGGTTGGCCGCGATGGTGCCGGCGACGTGCGTACCGTGTGTCTGGAAGCGGGCGCCCACCTGTACGTAACGGCCGGCCTCGATTATCCGGCGGATGTCATCCGGCACGTCCTCGTCGTAACCCACCACACCGACTGCCACCTGATCACCATCGCTGGCAAAGCAGTTGTACGGCGCCTTCACCCGCGTGGTGTTGCTGCAGCGCGTTCCGTCCGGAAGCAGGTCGCCGATGCGCAGGCTGTGGTGGTCCTTGCCCGCGAACTCGTCATGGTCCAGACCGCTGCCGCTGTCGAATACACCCAGGCGAACGCCCTGCCCGCTGAGGCCGCGTGCGTAAGCGGCGTCGGCATTGATCGCCCCCAGGCCCCAGTCGGCGGTGAACTCGTCGGTGTGCCAGTACGCCGGGTCTTCGGGCGTGATCTCCGGCGCGTCATCGTCGCCATCATCGGCGGCGGGCGACAGACGCAATATGGCGTTGTTGCGATCCGCGGCGGTGGCCGCGAGGTGGTCCGCACGCGCCGACGCAGCACGCGCGCCCACCTGCAGGCTGCGCAAGGCCTGGTAGCGCTGCAGCGGCGCGGAGGCGTCGAGCGCTTCGGCGGATGCGCCCTGTGCGAACAGCAGCGAGATGGCAATCGCCTGGGAAAGCAGGCACGGAGCGGCAAGGCGGCTGCGCCGCCCAAGGTAACGTCTGGTTGACACGGTCAATCGCATCCCTGAAATGGTTGAAAACGGCTCTCACGCTGAAAAGCCACCACGCATAACGGCGCGGTTTGTTGAGGGCTTTAGCGCGTGCTGGGCGGCCCGAGCGGGTGCCAGCGACGGCTTTTCAAACACTAGGACGTGATCGGAATGATCGTAAGAAGGCGAACAGGTGCTGCGAGGTAGGTAACTCCCTCACACGCGCTCAGGACAGGCGCATTCGCATGTCGTCCATCAGCAACCGGCAAAAACAAGGAAAAACAGCCCTGTGCAGCCACAAGGCGGTTGACGATGAAACGAGGCAATGCCGACGCCGGTCAGCTGGACCGCGCACGCCCTCAGACGAGGCTGAACGCCTCAGCCAGCGAAACCACCTTCGGCAAGGTAGTCGAGTTCCGCTGGCGTCGAAATGCGCCCCAGCGATTCGTTGCGGTGCGGGAACCGGCCGAAGCGGCGGATGATGTCGCGGTGCAGTTCGGCATAGCGCAGGTACTCGGCATCGCCCAGCGCCTCGAACATGGCCACCGAGCGCTCTTGGTCGTGCGGGTCCTCGGAGTGCTCGAACGGCAGGTATAGGAACAGCCGCAGCTGCGGCGCCACCTCATGGTCCCAGCCCTTCTCGATGCTGCGCTGGGCGTAGTGCCGCGCCAAGCCGTCGGTGGCGTAGGAATGGGCGGTGCCACGGAAACAATTGCGCGGGAACTGGTCCAGGAGGATCTGCAGGGCCAGCGCGCCCTGGGCGCTCTGCAGCCAGTGCTCGCACTCGCGGCGGGCGGCCTTCCAGTGCAGGTCGAGAAAGCGCTGGCGGAAGTCGTCATCGAAGGCAGCATCACGCGCGAACCAACGCGCTGGCCCGGCGTCACGCCAGTAATCCACTACAGACTGCACTGCATCCATCCCTCGTCCTCCCCCTGAGAGCACCCACCAAGGCAGAAAATACTCCTGCCGTTCCATTGTCGCACCGGTGGTCAACCGATGCTGTGCGGGCATAGCTTAATGGCCCCGGCGGGGCCGGCAAATGACCGGGGTGTGAAACCGGCTGCACGGAAATGCGACGAAATGCCCATCCGGGCAAAACGGCGAGACGTTTTTGCGATAGGGTTCCCCCCATTGAGAGTCATCATCTGGACCTGGAGGGGGCCAATATGCGTATCGGAATCGTGGTTGATTCGGCCTGCGACCTGCCCGAGGGTTACCTGGAACGCAACAATCTGGTGCTGCTGCCCATCTCGGTGCGCATCGGCGACACCGTACTGCCGGACAACCGCGACGAGGCGGCCACCCTGGCGTTCCTTGAAGGCCCGCTCAGCGACCAGGGCGCCGAGGCGGAAACGACCCCCTACAGCTCCGAACAGATCCGCAAGCTGTTCTTGGAACGGCTGGTCACCGATTTCGACCAGGTGTTCTGCATGACCATCACCCGCACCCGCAGCCCGCTGTATGACAACGCCGAGCGGGCCAGCTACGCCATCCTCAACGAGTACAAGCCCATCCGCCAGGCTGCCGGCTACAACACACCCTTCAGCCTGCGCGTGATCGACACCCAGAACCTGTTCGCCGCCCAGGCGGTGAGCGCGGTGGAAGCGGTGCGCCTGCGCGACAGCGGCGCCACCGTGCCGCTGATGCGCGAGCGGCTGGAGACGGTGGCCGCCAATGTGCACGGCTACATGGTCACCCGCGACCTGTACTACATGCGCGCGCGTGCCCGCCACAAGGGGGACCGCAGCGTCGGCCTCTTCAGTGCGGCGCTGGGCAGCGCGCTGGACATCAAGCCGATCCTGCACGGCTACCGCGGCAACACCGCGCCGGTGGCCAAGATCAAGGGCTTCGACCACGCAGTGCAGGCCCTGTTCGGCTTCGTCGGCAAGCGCGTTACCGCCGGGCTGATGACGCCGGTGGTCTGCGTGAGCTACGGCGGCCCGCTGGATGAGCTGCGGGCCCTGCCCGGCTATCAGCAGTTGCGCGACACCTGCGACAAGCACGGCGTGGCGCTGATGGAGGCGCTGATGAGCCTCACCGGCGTGGTCAACGTGGGCAAGGGCGCCGTTACGATCGGCTTCGCCGACAGCCCGCACACTTTCAGCACCTGAGCAGCCCGGCTGAACCAGACGCCGGGCTTCGACAGTATTGCCACATGCTTCGTGGCAAGCTGGGCTACCTGAAAGGAGACACCCATGCCCCCTGTGCATTATTCGATTTCGCTGCCCGACCCCAGCAAGGCGCGCGGCAGCGACCCGCGCTTGTCCTTCACCGCCAGCGGCGCGGAAGCCTTCGCCGAGCAGCTGCAGGATGCCCTGCGCACGCCGGAACTGTTCGAGCGCTGGCGCGCCACCCAGGACGAGCCGGATGAAGTGGATCCCGCGATGGGCGCGACCGACCCCAACGCGACGGTGACCGGCCAGCAGGCCGACCTGCGCATCAACCTTGTGGTCACCACCAGCCTGCCGGGCGACCTGTTCAAGCAGCGCCTGCGCCTGCTGGCCGGCAACAACTGGGAAATGCGCGACGTGCGCTGAGCGCGTGGCCATACCCGTTCTTCTGTCCTGGAGCGGTGGCAAAGACGCCGCCTGGGCACTGCATGCACTACGGCAGCGCGATGACGTCCACGTCGTCGCGCTGCTGAGCACGCTGACCGAAGGTTACGACCGCGCGTCCATGCAGGGCGTACGCCGCGAGGTGCTGCAGGCACAGGCCAGCGCTGCCGGTCTGCCGTTGCTGGAAGCCTGGATTCCACAGGCCTGCGACAACACCCTTTACCTGCAGCGCATGACAGAGGCGCTGGACGCCGCACGCCTGCAGTGGCCCGGCATCGCCACTCTGGCCTTCGGCGACCTTCTGCTGCAGGACATCCGCCAGTGGCGCGAGCAGCAGTACGCGGCGCTGGGATGGCAGACACTGTTCCCGCTGTTCGGGCGCGACACCGGCCAACTGGCGCGGGAGATGATCGCTGGCGGATTGGACGCACGGCTGTGCTGTGTGGACACACAGGGGCTGGATGCGAGCTTCGCAGGCCGCCTGTTCGGCGCCGACCTGCTGGATGCCCTGCCCGACGGTATCGACCCCTGTGGCGAGAACGGCGAGTTCCACACCTGCGTCAGCGCTGGGCCGATGTTCGCAGCGCCGCTGGCACTGGTCGAAGGTGACAGCGTGCTGCGCGATGAGCGCTACGCCTACACCGATTTCATGCTGGCGTGACGTGGGCTTTCGCTGAGCATGCGCACACTGCTCCCGTCATTCGATGAACAGGTATGGAGCCATGAACGAACTGGATACCAGACACCGGAACGCCTTGAATGGCGATGCGTTCGCCTTCGCCGAAGCCAGAAAGCTGCCGATCAACGATGCCGCGCATCTGCGCAACGCCATCGCGCGTTTCGATCAAGTGGAAGATGTGACGGATGCGGAACGTGACGCGGCGTGGAAGCGCATCCTCACCGCTGCCCATCACCACGGCGTGGACGTAAGCGAGAAGAGCTGGCGCGAGCTGGGCACGCCAAAGAGGTGACGCCCAGCGCATGCCGTAGTGCCGAGCCATGCTCGGCAAGGGCCATACCGTGAACCCAACCCGTAGTGCCGAGCCATGCTCGGCGAGGGCTTTGCCGGGAACGCCTCAGCGGAGCATGGCTCCGCTCTACATAGGGCCTGCGATCAACCCATCGCCTTCGCGTGGTGCGCGATGTGGTCGCCGATGAAGCTGCTGATGAAGTAGTAGCTGTGGTCATAGCCCGGCTGGATGCGCAGCTCCAGCGGGTGCCCCGCTTTCTCGCACGCAGCATGCAGCAACTGCGGGCGCAGCTGGTTGTCGAGGAACTCATCCGCCCCACCCTGATCGATCAGGATAGGCAGCTTCTCCTGCGCCGTGGCAACCAGCTCGGTGGCGTCGTACTGCTTCCACGCCTCGCGGTCATCCCCCAGATAGGCCGAGAACGCCTTATCACCCCACGGCACCTGCGACGGCGCGACGATGGGGGAGAACGCCGATACGCTGCGATAGCGCCCCGGATTCCTCAGCGCGATGGTGAGCGCCCCATGGCCGCCCATCGAGTGACCACTGATCGAGCGCACATCACTGGCCGTCGGATCCGCTTCCACCCACTCCGGCAGCTCATCGACGATGTAGTCATACATGCGGTAGTGCCGCGCCCACGGATCGCGCGTGGCGTTGACGTAGAAACCCGCGCCCTTGCCCAGGTCGTAGCCTTCCGCATCGGCCACGTCATCACCGCGCGGGCTGGTATCCGGCGTCACCAGGATGATGCCGTGCTCGGCGGCGTAGCGCTGCGCGCCGGCCTTGGTGATGAAGTTCTGCTCGGTGCAGGTCAGCCCGCTGAGCCAGTACAGCACCGGCAACCGGGCGCCGCGTTCGGCCTGCGGCGGGAAGTACACGCCAACCGTCATCTCGCAGCCCAGCACCTTCGACGTGTGCCGGTATACATCCTGCCAACCGCCGAAGCAGACGCGGTGTTCGATTCTTTGCATGGTGGTCTCCAACCGGATCTATTGCGCTCACCCAACCCCTCACCCATCTGCGGGAGAGGGGCGTCGATACCTCAGTAGTGGATCACCGAGCGGATCGACTTGCCTTCGTGCATCAGGTCGAAGGCTTCATTGATGTCATCCAGCGGCATGGTGTGGGTAACGAACGGCGCCAGTTCGATATCGCCCTTCATCGCATCTTCCACCATGCCCGGCAGCTGGCTGCGGCCCTTCACGCCGCCGAACGCAGTGCCCATCCACTTGCGGCCGGTGACCAGCTGGAACGGACGGGTGGAAATCTCCTGACCCGCACCCGCCACACCGATGATCACGCTCTGGCCCCAGCCACGGTGCGCGCATTCCAGCGCGGCGCGCATCACATTGACGTTGCCGATGCACTCGAAACTGTGGTCCACACCCCAACCGGTCATCTCCACGATCACCTGCTGGATGGGCTTGTCATGCTCCTTCGGGTTGACACAGTCGGTCGCACCAAACTGCTTTGCCAGCTCGAACTTGGATGGGTTGGTATCGACGGCGATGATGCGCCCGGCCTTGGCCTGACGCGCGCCCTGGATCACCGCCAGGCCGATGCCGCCCAGCCCGAACACCGCAACGCTGTCGCCTTCGGCCACCTTGGCGGTGTTGTGCACGGCACCGATGCCGGTGGTGACGCCACAGCCCAGCAGGCACACCTGCTCCGGGTTGGATTCCGGGTTGACCTTGGCCAGCGAAACCTCGGCCACCACGGTGTACTCGGAGAAGGTCGAGCAGCCCATGTAATGGTAGATCGGCTCGCCGTTGTACGAGAAGCGGCTGGTGCCATCCGGCATCACGCCCTTGCCCTGCGTCGCGCGCACGGAGGTGCAGAGGTTGGTCTTGCCGCTCTTGCAGAACAGGCATTCGCCACACTCGGCGGTGTACAGCGGAATGACGTGGTCGCCCGGCTTCACCGAGGTCACGCCCTCGCCCACTTCCACCACCACGCCGGCACCTTCATGGCCGAGCACGCACGGGAACAGGCCTTCCGGATCATCACCGGACAGGGTGAAGGCATCGGTGTGGCAGACACCGGTATGGGTGATCTTGACCAGCACCTCGCCCGCCTTGGGCGGCGCAACATCAATCTCGACGATCTTCAGCGGCTGGCCCGGGCCAAAGGCAACGGCGGCACGTGATTTCATGGCTTTCTCCTGCGGATGGCGAATGCGGCGCGGTGCGCCACGCGGTTTACTTGAGATAGGAACGGATGAGGCTGGACATCTCGGCCACGCGCGTGGCGCGCTGTTCGGCCGAGCGCGCGGGCTGACCAAACTCCTCGCGCAGATGGGCTTCCATCACCTCGGACATCAGGCCGTTGACCGCGCCACGGATGGCGGCGATCTGCTGCAGCACCGGGTTGCAGTCGGCACCGGCCTCCAGCGCACGCTCCAGTGCATCGCACTGGCCACGGATGCGCTTCACCCGCGCCAGCACCTTCTTCTTCTCTTCCGGCGAATGCGGCATGCCCGGCTCTCTATCCTGTACTGGGGGATAGTATACATGGCCGAGACAAGGGCCGGCGTGATCGACCCGCCTGAAGCCCATTCACCCGGCACGAATCGTGCCAATCCAGCGCCATGTAGGCGTCTCCGTAAAATCTTCAGACCACCTATCGACGGCGCTTTCACGCGGCAGTATGTTCGCCTACAGCACACCCGGAGATGCCGCCATGTTCCTTCGGTTCCTGCTTCTGCTGCTACCTTCCGCGCTGGCCACCTGTCTGCTGACCAGCTGCGACACCGCGAAGAACAAGCGCACCGACGCTGCCCCCATCGCGACGGCGCCCGCGCTGCCCCTGCTTGAGAATTTCGGCGACCTGCACCGCGACATCGGCAGCAAGGTCCCCGCCGCACAGCGCTACTTCGATCAGGGCCTGCGGCTTGCCTATGGCTTCAATCATGAAGCGGCCGGCCGCGCCTTCGCCGAGGCCGCACGGCTGGACCCGCAATGTGCCATCTGCATATGGGGACAGGCGCTGGTGCTGGGGCCGAACATCAACCTGCCCATGGACCCGGCCGCCGCGAAGGACGCCACCGCGCTGGCCGCGCTCGCCGGCAGCCTCGCCGATCACGCCACGCCCGCCGACCGCGCACTGATCCAGGCCCTGCAGACACGCTATGCCCACCCGGCACCGGAAGACCGCAAGCACTTGGACCTGCGCTATGCCGAGGCGATGGCCAACGTCGTGGCGCAGTTTCCCAACGATGACGATGCCGCGACGCTCTACGCCGAAGCGCTGATGGATCTTTCGCCGTGGGCGTACTGGCTGCCTGACGGCAAGCCCGGCACCTACACGCACACGCTGGTCAGCGAGCTGGAAGGTGTGCTCAAACGCAACCCGCACCATATCGGCGCGATGCACTACTACATCCACGCCATCGAATCCTCGCCCGAGCCGCAGCGCGCAGAGCCGCACGCCGACGCGCTGGCCGCACTCGCGCCCGGCTCCGGACACCTCGTGCACATGCCGGCGCACATCTATATCCGCGTGGGCCGTTACCACGACGCCACCCTGACCAACCTCGCCGCTACCACCGCCGACAAGGATTTCCTTGCGGTGTGCCGTGGCAGCAATGGCGTGTATCCCTTGGGCTACGTGCCGCACAACTGGCATTTTGCCACCATGACCACCGGCCTCACCGGCTCACACACGCTGTCGATGGAGGCCGCGCGACAGACCGCCAACCGTGCCGACCGCGCAGCGATGGGCGAGGCACCGCTGCAGTTCATGCAGCAGTTCGTGGTGACGCCGCTGCTCACCCAGGTCCGCTTCGGCGATTGGGACGCCATCCTCGCCGACACCAGCGAAGCACCGGCGCTGCCCTACCCCGCCGCGATACGCCACTTCGCGCGCGGCATGGCGCATCTGCGCAAGGGCGCACTCGACCAAGCCGCCACCGAAGCCGACGCGCTGCATGCCATCGCCATCGACCCGGCCATGGCGCAGGTGAGCTTCTTCGACATCAACCACGCCGATGGCGTGCTGCGCGTGGCCGATGCGCTGCTGCGCGGCGAACTGCTGCGCGCCCAGGGCAAGCACAGCGAAAGCATCGCCACACTGCGCGAAGCCGCCGCCGCCGAGGATGCACTGGCCTACAACGAACCCGCCGACTGGCCGCTCCCCGTCCGCCCCTATCTGGGCGCGGCCCTGCTCGACACCGGCGACGCCAAGGGCGCAGCAGAAGCCTTCATGCAGGATCTGAAAACCTACCCGGTCAACGGCTGGTCGCTGCATGGCCTGGCGCAGGCGCAGGAGGCTTTAGGCCAAGCTGATACGGCCAAGGAAACCAGACGGCAGCAGGTGGAAGCGTGGCAGTGGGCGGATGCGCCCTTGAAAGCGGCGAGGTATTGAAGGAGAGGCCGGGACCCAAATGCATCCAACTGTTTTTCGGCGTTGCTAGAGGCCTTGCTCGGAAACATGGACAACAGCATCTTCGCCAAACTCCAGCTCCATGGCTTGCCGTACAAGCCCTGCAAAGGAGAACCAGGACTTCCCCGCAAAGGCATCGAGGCCGACAAGATTGATCTCCTGATTCAGCCATAGCGTCTCCGCACGACTCATTCTGACGTTCTCGTCATCCAAGAGCGCGCGCCTGTGCTTCTTCATGAGCAGCCGCAGATCCTTGACAGTCAGAATTCCGAATCTACGGAGCTCGGCGGGTAACTCATCAAGAGTGGCTTCGCTGTAATCATTACGGCGACGGAACAGCGGACGGACTACGGTGCGGATGGCCTCTGCATCCAAGGATGCCAATTCGGCCTTTGCGCGGGCACCCTGATGTCTCATTGAGCCTCCTCCAGCGTCAGTCGAGCCGCCCAAGGGCGCACCGTACACCGCAACGCGCCCTCTTCCACACAGCTCGATTCCAATGCGGCTGGGTTCCACCAGAAGCGGACATCGAGACGGAACCTAGGAAATACGATTCCGACCCGCGCTTTGCTTCTCAAGAGACTAGCGCACGGGTGCGAGTCCACGACGGGCCGCAAGTATCGCGACATCTTTAGGATTGACCGTGCGGCGCAGGTTCGCCAACACCTTTCTCTGCGTTTCCGGCGTCCAGAAGATCCGAAGGTGCCGTCGCGCTCGAGTGACCGCGGTATAGAAAATGCTGTGTGTCAGGTCCTCCTCGTTAGCGTTGGTCACGACGATCTTTACCGCGTCGTACTCGAGGCCTTGTGCCTTATGGATGGAGACCGCATAGGCGACCTGGAAGGGCACCACGGTGTGCAGCGCGTCATCGTCCTCATCGCTCGTATCCTGATCGAAGACGGTAAACCGCACCGTCGATCCAGTCACAAACTCCAACTCGGTACCAAGGACATCGAAAGCACTGAGCGGGCGATCGACCTCGACGTCGAAGCGAAGAGAATCCAACCCTTGCTCAATGGCTACGATACGACCTTTAAGATTGTTGTATAGAACCGAGCGAAAGCGCTCGGACTCGTTGAACAGGATCGGGTCACCCACCTTATAGGTCGCTTCCCGCCAGATGACAGCGGGGTTTGGGTTGCTGCTCTGAAGGAAGCGGTTGACGTTGTTGATGCCATACAGGCCATCGTAGTTTAGGCACAGAATAATCTCGTCGTCACCGACGCGGTCGAAGAGCGCCTTGTCCAGAATGCCGGAATAGCCATTCTTCGCGATCACCTCGTCGATATCGTCATCAATGTTCCGAACCTTGTTCCAAAACCGAAGCAGTGCCGGGCTCTTTGTTCGGAAGGGTGTTGTCAGCTCGAAGATCGCGCTGTCGGCCAGGAACTCGCGGATGATGGAGAACCAGTTCCCGAACTGGATAGACTCGATCTGATACACGTCACCCACCAATACCAACAGTTTGAATGAGGTTTTATTGAGTACCTTGAGCAGGTCTGCATTGCTGACCGTGCTGCACTCATCGATGACCAGCAGGTCGTACTCCGGGTCGAAGCCAGTCCGATAGGCATGGCTGCTGATGGTTCGAAACGTGACATTCTGTGCATTGACTTTGCGCTTGAGGTTGTCGATGGCCGGATTCGTGTGCGCCAGAAAGAGCTTGGACTTGTCGTTGAAGTAGGCAGCGATATGGTCGACCATAGTTGACTTGCCTGTGCCAGCGGCCCCATAAATCAAGGCGACCTTGGAGTCGCTAAATAGGCGCTCAAGTGCATCCTTTTTTGCTGAGTCGTCAATCTCACGGGGTGCCTGTTCCAGCCAGCGCTCCACCGCTTGCGTGTAGCCCGAAATGCCGCTTTCTGCCGCCGATTGCAAAGCCGAGACAATGGCAGCCGTCTCGTCCTCGTAGCCAGAAATGAATATGTGGCCCCTATCTTGCACAAGCTTTCTGTGACCATGCTTGTAGTAGATATTCCCATTGAACGCGGCGATCAACGCGCTAAGATCGCCGAATGCTTCTAGGTCGTTTACCGGCGTGTAAAGCATGCCGTGTTGCTCGACATTGATCTGTAGCCGTCGCGCTAGCAATTCATGCCGCCGGTCACCGGCATCAAGTGCCTCGAGAAGGTCCGAATAGCGCGGGTTGTGGTCGCGAGGCGAGGTACAAAACGGCATCTTCTCGAACGGGATGCAGCCCATCTGACAGTGCAAGTTTGACAGCAACCAGCATGGGGAAGCGGCATACTGTGGCTTTACCACTTGGTTGTGCATGCGGAGCATCAGGTAACGGATGAGGTTGTGGCCCGCGGCCCGTGAGCGGATGATCCGGCGCGCTTCGTCGAGGATCGGGAAAATGACGGGGGCGGTGTCACCGGCCGTGGGAACAAAACGGGTTGACCGATATTCCTCGTCATCCATGTCGACAATATCCAGTAGGCTTCCTGAGGTTGCCGTCAACCCTTGCATCAGATAGCGGAATTCGGCCGAGCTGCTCCTGACCTTGGTGGTGATACCGAGTAGTCGCGCGAAATTGTCCAGTTCGCACGGCCGTATCGATACCTCCCATGCACGGATGAGCGTGATTGGCATCGTCTGGTCGAGCACGCGGATCGCGTCGCGCTGCAAGACCAGGTAAGCCGAGTACTTGTCGGTCATGTCAATGTCGGTGAAGGCGATGGCGCGATCGAACTTGCTCGCCCGGTTCACTGCACGATTAAAGGTCACCTCGTAATAGATGCGCCCGTCTACGAAGAAGGGCCGGATCTTCTGGATGTAGTAGCGCGCACCAGCTTCCCGATCCAGCCTCGCACCGCGCACCGCTTCGATCCGCTGAGCGATTTTCAAGTGATATTCGCGTAGCGACGAATCTAGGTTGACTGGGAATGATTCCAGGTTGCCAAGTACATCCATCGCGCAAACGGTCCGCACCAGACTCCGCAGGCGGTGCATGTACTCGTAGTATTTGAGCATCAGCCGCTCGGACGCATCGCCGTCGAGCGTGTAGTGTGAGCTGCTGACTTGCAGCAAGCTATGGAAGCGACCAAGGAAGTTCAGCTTTCCTTGGCTTCGCACGTACGCCAGCGCCGGCTTGACGGCATCGTAGCTGAACTCGGCGCCGTCTGTGCCAAGATGCAGCCGCACCAAGACGCCCTCAACCAAGTTGCGAAGCTGCGCGAGTAAGTTCTGAGACAGCAATGGGCGGTGCTCGCCGAGAGCGTCGATGTTCTGGCAGATTACCGCGTTTGCACGCTGGACTTGTTCTGCAACGGACGCCATGACAGTGCCTCATAGATGAAACGGTCAGGTCTGCGACAAGATCCCCACCAGCAGAGTCATGCTCGCGTGCTAATTGTGCTCGAATTCTAGCTGGCCGCAAGTCGATGCCGGCACCGGCGAGACACTAGCTGTCGCCGTTCTCGAGGTAGGCACAACTTGGCACTGACTGATTAGGAGCGCCGGCGAATTTCAATGACTCCTATGGGTCTTGGATTCAACCGATCGACGCAACAGTTTGTCGATATCGCTCTGCTGGTGTTTC
>DALZZG010000002.1:0-116551 GCA_031987665.1 Stenotrophomonas sp.
GTTGCCGCCGCAGGCGCCGCAAGCAGTGAGCCCAGCCCTACCGCCGTGAGCGCGCCGGCCGTGGTCGGCACCTCGGTCACCCGTCCCGCCCCGGCTACCGGCAGCCGCGCGCAGCGCGTGGTCAGCGGGCAGGTCTACTCCTATATGAAGGACGGGGTGCGGCATTACACCAGCGCCCGCCCGACGCAGGTGGCCAGCATCGGCCCGGTACGCACTATCTCGTACAGCTACATCGAGCGCTGCTTTGCCTGTGGAGTCAATTCCACAGTCAATTTCGGCTCGGTTCGGTTGAATACGCAGGCGTACAGTACCGAAATCGCCGCCGCCGCCCGCGAATTCGGGGTGGAGGAAGCGGTGGTGCGCGCCATCATCCATGCCGAATCGGCCTTCAACCCCACCGCGCTCAGCCGCGTCGGTGCGCAGGGGTTGATGCAGTTGATGCCGGCCACGGCGCGCCGTTTCGGCGTGACGGATTCCTTCGACGCAAACCAGAACATCCGCGGTGGCGTGCAGTATCTGGCGTGGCTGCTGCGCCGTTTCAACGGCAACCTCACCCTGGCCGCAGCGGGTTACAACGCTGGCGAGGGTGCGGTGGATCGTCACGGGGGCGTGCCGCCATATCGTGAAACCCAATACTACGTACAGCGGGTGGCACAGCTGGCCGAGCGTTATCGCGGCCAGCAGGGAGCACATCTGTAAGGTCCCGCGCCTTGTTGCGCCCGGGCGTGACAAAAAGTGTGGACTGGTGTTTTATCGCGTTGTGCGTGTGGCAGTCATTCAGCTACACTCGCGAGCGATTTGTTGGAGAGCGGATCAGGTCCCCACTCGGTCCGCTGGCAGCCTCAAGCTACCTAATCAATATCGGAGTGCCGGATGGCCAACGATGGGGTAAATGATCCAGTCAATACTGGCCGTCGCCGGTTTTTGACAGCGACCACCGCAGTGGTCGGAGCAGTCGGCGTAGGTTTCGCGGCAGTACCGTTCATCAAGTCCTGGAATCCCAGTGCGCGGGCCAAGCTGGCCGGTGCACCGATCACCGCCGATATCAGTGCATTGCAGGAAGGCCAGCGGCTTGTCCTGGAATGGCGTGGACAGCCCATCTGGATCGTCAAGCGGTCCAAGGCCATCCTCGAAGCGCTGCCCACCCTTGACGGCAGGCTCCGTGATCCGGAGTCCAGCAACAAGGACCAGCAGCCGGACTACGTGCTCAAGAACAATCCTGAGTTCCGTTCGATCAAGCCGGAGGTCTCCGTGCTGGTCGGCCTGTGCACCCATCTGGGCTGCGCACCGGAAATGGTCGCCGAAATCCGGCCCGAGCCCTATGACGCGGAATGGAAGGGTGGCTATTTCTGCCCCTGCCACAAGTCGCGTTTCGACATGTCCGGCCGCGTGTTCCAGGACGTGCCGGCGCCGATCAACCTGTTGGTGCCACCGCACCACTATGTGGATGACAACACCATCGTCATCGGCGTCGATCCGCAGGGGGCAGCCTGATCATGGCCGACAATATCCTTACCCGTACCGCCACCGGCGTGGCCAACTGGGTCAATGAGCGTGCGCCGGGGCTGATGCCGGTCTACCGCAAGCACGTCAGCGAGTACTACGCGCCGAAGAACTTCAACTTCTGGTACTACTTCGGTTCGCTGGCGATGGTGATCCTGGTCAACCAGATCGTCACCGGCATCTTCCTGACGATGCATTTCAAGCCCAGCGCGGCTGAAGCGTTCGCATCGGTGGAATACATCATGCGTGACGTGGAGTGGGGCTGGCTGATCCGCTACATGCACAGCACCGGCGCATCACTGTTCTTCATCGTGGTGTACCTGCACATGTTCCGCGGGCTCATGTACGGCAGCTACAAGAAGCCGCGTGAGCTGGTGTGGATCCTGGGCATGCTGATCTACCTGGTCTTGATGGCCGAAGCCTTCATGGGCTACGTGCTGCCGTGGGGCCAGATGTCGTTCTGGGGTGCCAAGGTCATCATCTCGCTGTTCGGTGCCATTCCGGTGATCGGCAATGGGCTGACCGAGTGGATCATGGGCGACTACCTGCCCGGCGACGCCACCCTCAACCGCTTCTTCGCGCTGCACGTCATCGCGCTGCCGCTGGTGCTGCTGCTGCTGGTGGTGCTGCACCTGGGCGCGCTGCACGAGGTGGGTTCCAACAACCCGGACGGCGTGGAGATCAAGAAGGGCCCGAAGGGCAACCGCTGGTCGCCGACCGCACCGGCCGATGGCATTCCGTTCCATCCGTACTACACGGTGAAGGATCTGGTGGGTGTCGGCTTCCTGTTGATGATCGCCGCCTTCATCATCTTCTTCGCGCCGGGCTTTGGTGGTCTGTTCCTGGAACACGACAACTTCACCGAGGCCAACCGCCTGGTGACGCCGGCCCACATCAAGCCCGTCTGGTACTACACCCCGTACTACGCCATGTTGCGCGTGATTCCCGACAAGCTGGGCGGCGTGATCGTGATGTTCGCGGCCATCGCCATCCTGTTCGCGGTGCCGTGGCTGGATCGGGCCAAGGTCAAGTCCATCCGCTACCGCGGGCTGATCTCCAAGCTGATGCTGGGCATGCTGGTGGTGTGCTTCGTGTGGCTGGGCGTGATCGGTTCCGGCCCGGGTACCGCTATCTGGGAAACCTGGGTGGGCCGCGTGCTGACCTTCCTGTATTTCGCCTTCTTCATCACCATGCCGGTTTGGACGAAGATCGACAGTACCAAGCAGGTTCCGGATCGGGTGACCACGCATGACTGACAAGTGGATGATGCGGTTGGCGATGGCCGCCGCGATGCTGTTCTGCGTTTCAGCCACCGCCGTTGCCGCCGAGGGCGGCGCGTTGCAGCAGGCCGGAAACGACCTGGGTGACCGTGCCTCGCTGCAGCGTGGCGCGCAGGCTTACATGAGCTACTGCTCGGCCTGCCACTCGCTGAAGTACCTGCGCTACTCGCGCATGGCCGAGGACCTGGACCTGACCGAAGAACAGGTGATGAACAACCTGAACTTCACCGGTGCCGCGTTCGGCGAGCACATCCAGGTGAGCATGCCGACCAACGAGGCCACCAAGTGGTTCGGCAAGATGCCGCCGGACCTGAGCCTGATCTCGCGCGTGCGTGGCAGCGACTGGGTCTACAGCTACCTCAAGTCGTTCTACGTGGACGAAACGCGGCCGCTGGGCTGGAACAACACGGTGTTCCCGAACGCCTCCATGCCCAACCCGCTGTGGGAGCTGCAGGGCATGCAGCATGCCGAGTTCGGCAAGTCCGAGGGCCCCGGCATCGATCCGCCGGTGACCGAGCTGAAGATCGCCACGCCGGGTACCGTGGATGCGCGTGCCTACGACCAGACCGTGCGCGACATCACCAACTTCCTGGAGTACGCGGGCGAACCGGCCGCGCTGAAGCGCCAGAGCCTGGGCGTGTGGGTGGTGCTGTTCCTGGCACTGCTGACCTTCCTGGCCTATCTGGTCAAGACCGAGTACTGGAAAGACGTGCATTGACACGGGATCAACCCGAGTGGGCCCTTGGCAACCGTGTCCAACGGTTGGCACACTCGGGTAACCGTGGCGACCGCTGGTAATGTGCCAGCGAGGCCGTAGCGCCGGCGGATTCCGGCAGTGGGAGTACTTTTGATGGCGGCGAGTGTGCGCATGCGAAATACCCTGACTCTGTTCTCGGCGAACGATGATGTGCTGTGCCATCGGGTACGGCTGGTGCTGGCCGCCAAGGGCGTGACCTACGACCTGGTGTCCGTGGATGCACAGAATCCACCCGAAGACCTCATCGACCTCAACCCTTACCACTCGGTGCCGACGCTGGTCGAGCGCGAGCTGGTGCTGTACGCCGCCTCCGTGGTCAGCGAGTACCTGGACGAACGCTACCCGCATCCGCCGTTGATGCCGGTGGACCCGCTTTCCCGCGCGCGCCTGCGCCTGGCCATGCTGCGCATCGAGCACGACTGGGTGCCGCAGGTGCAGGCCATCCAGCTGGGCAACAAGACGCAGGCCGAGGCTGGCCGCAAGCGCCTGAAGGAACTGGTGGCTCAGTCGGTGCCGCTGTTCAAGGCCAGCAAGTTCTTCCTCAACCCGGAGATGAGCCTGGCCGACTGCGCCATGGCCCCCATCATCTGGCGTCTGGAATCACTGGGCGTGGCGTTGCCCAAGGATGGCAAGCCGATCGAGGACTACGGCAACCGCATCTTCCGCAACCCGGGTTTCATCCGCAGCCTCACCGACCAGGAAAAGAAGCTGCGCGAAATGCCGGTCTGAACCGTACACGCTGTATGCCGACTTATCGCTCACCGCCTTCGGGCGGTGAATGCGTATCAAGGGCGCGTACACTTGCACCATGACTGAAGAAACTTTCCGGATGACGAGCCACCGTCCGTACCTGCTGCGGGCGCTGGTGGAATGGATCAACGACAACGGCATGACGCCGCACATCATGGTCGATGCCGGTGTGCCGGGCGTGCAGGTGCCGTCCAGCGCGGTGAAGGAAGATCGCGTTGTGCTCAACATCGCCGAGCGTGCGGTGATGGGCCTGCATATCGACAATGATGCCGTGAGCTTCACCGCGCGCTTCTCGGGTGTGAGCTTCCCGGTGTATGTGCCCATCGCGGGCGTGCTGGCAGTGTATGCGCGTGAGACCGGGCAGGGCATGGCCTTGCCGGACGACATTCCGGGTACCGAAACCGCCCTGCATGATGACGACGATGATCTGCCACCCAGCACGCCGCCGGATGCGCCCGAGCCGCCACCGGCAGGCAAGCGCCCGCATCTGCGGGTGGTGAAGTAGGCAGCCTGACCGCCCCGCAAGGGGCGGTTTCATTTTGGGGTGGAACGTATCGACGCGAGGCGTGTCCGTGGACGGCATCGGCCGTGCTCAGATGTCCTCGGCTTCCTCGGTGCTGCGACGCAGCCGGCTGATCTGCGCGGCAGCCGGGCCGGCGAAGGACACCAGTTCGCCACCCCGCAACACCATGCGCCCGGTGTGGCGGTCGATGCCGTCATAGGAATAGTCGAAACGGAAGCTGCGCTCGAAGCCGATCCAGCCATTGGAGAGCCGGCACAGGCGGATGCCCGTGGCATGCACGCTCTGGTCCAGCCACTGCACGTCGGCGGCACGGCAGGCATTGCGGCCCAGTTCGGTGGCGCGGTCGGCCGCCGCACGCGAGCGGTCCCAGAACGCGAAGCCGATGGCGCCGAAGATCATCAGGAGAAGCAGGGTAGGCATGCCGACACTTTAGGGCATCCCGCCCGCGAGAGGGATGACCGCCACACGACAACCGTAGACAACCGTAGCCCGGGTAAGCGCAGCGCACCCGGGAAGCACCACCGACGATGGGCACTAACGATGTTTCCGTAACCGGGGCCGTTTGATCGCACGCATGCGGGAGCGATCCCCCGGGTGCGCTGCGCTTACCCGGGCTACAGAAGCGCAACGCATCAACGCGTTGGCGGCGTTGGCTCATCCGGTGGCGGCGGCAATGGGGCCGCTGACGGGAATGCAGGCGAATTGGTCGGCGTCGGCTCGGGGCCCGGCGCACCGGGCGCGGTCGGCCCGGGCGGCAGCGGTACGGGTGCCGGCATCGGTGCGGTGGCGGTGAGCTTGAGCAGGGCAGCCCAGTCCTGGCGGTTGAGGTTGCACTCCTCCTCCTGCCCGGGCGAGCAACCGCTTTCGATCGACGTGAGCGGTGCATTGGCGCCGTTGCCCTTGCCGGGCAGCTCCAGCATGCCGGTGCGGTCCAGCATCAGCTTGCGCATCACCACGCTGTTGGCCACGTTGCCGCCGATGGCGTAGAGCGTGCGGTCACCGCCCATGTTGGCCGACACCACGATCTCGCAATGCGTCTTCCAGTTGCCGGTGCGTCCGCTGCCCAGTGCCTGCACCAGCCCGACGTAGTTCAGCGTGGTGCTGCGGTCGCGCAGGAAGCACAGCATGTCGCCCGGGGCAGGCTTCTCGCCACCGGGATCGGCCAGCCGGTAAGGCATGGCGCTGGCACCGCCGTGGTAGGCCGCGCGGATGTAATCGATGTGGCGCGGCGAGCGGGTGAAGCCGGGCACGTTGGCGCGGGTCATCACCCAGGAGATGAAGGCGGCCGACCACGGGTTGTCGATCAGGAAGGCGCGGCAGTCGGTATCGGTGTAGCGGTTGCCTGCCGGCTGCATGCAGCTGGAGGCCCCCGCAATGGCGCCCATCGGCGACAGCGTGCCGCTCTCGCGCCAATAGCCGGCCACGCGCTGCCATGCGATCAGGCCGTTGTCGGCAAGGTGTTCGGCCTCGGCCTCGGTGACGCCGAGGCTGGCGATGCGGCCATCGCGGTCGATGAAGGGCCGGTACCACAGGCGGTGCTCGTCACAGGCCGCGCGTACCACGGCCTTGGCCATGTCGCTGGTGCCGAAGCGGGGTGGAATGTCGCAGGCTTCGGCCGCGTGGGCGGCGACGCTGGGAGCAAGCAGGGCCAAGCTGCACAACAGGTAGCGGTACGCCACGTTCAACTCCGCGGGGGTAGGGGAAGAGTGTCGCAGGCCCAGCCGTGTGGATGCCGTGATTCAGGCCGGTGGCGGGCCCAGTTTCAACGACAGGTCGATGGCCTGTACATGCTTGGTCAGGCCGCCGATGGAAATGCAGTCCACGCCATCCTCGGCGATGCCGCGCAGCGTGGTCAGATCGACGCTGCCCGACACCTCCAGCGGAATGCGGCCCGCCGCGATGCGCACCGCCTCGCGACGCATCGCGGGGGTGAAGTCATCGATGAGGATGCGTTCGCAGCCGGCGGCCAGTGCTTCCTGCAGCTGCTGCAGGTCTTCCACTTCCACCACCAGCGGCAGGCTGGGCTGCTGCGCGCGTGCGGCCTGCACCGCAGCGGTCAGCGAACCCGCCGCGCGGATGTGGTTTTCCTTGAGCATCACCGTATCGAACAGGCCGATGCGATGGTTGTCGCCGCCGCCGCAACGCACCGCGTACTTCTGCGCCAGCCGCAGGCCGGGCAGGGTCTTGCGGGTGTCGAGGATGCGCGCCTTGGTGCCGGCCACGACCGCCACATACGTCGCGGTGGTGGTTGCGGTGCCCGACAGGGTCTGCAGGAAGTTGAGCGAGGTGCGCTCGGCGCTGACCAGACTGCGGCTGCGCCCTTCGAGCGTGGCCAGCACCGTGCCGGCCTTGACGTGGTCGCCTTCCAGCACCCGCCAGTGGATGCGCACCTGCGGATCGAGCGCACGATGGGTGGCGTCGAACCACGGCCGGCCCGCGATCACCGCGTCCTGTTTGCACAGCAGGTAGGCGATGTCGTCACTGTCGGGCAGCAGGGCGGCGGTGACATCACCGCTGCCGATGTCCTCGGCCAGGGCGCGGGCCACATCGGCGTCGATCTGCGCTTGGGGCGGCGCGGCGGGCGGGTGCGGCAGCATGGCTCAGGTGCCCGGGAAGCCGGCGATCTGCGCGGTGGCGATGGCCTCTTCGGCCAGCAGCACCGGGATGCCATCCTCAACGCGGAACACCTGCTTGCGGTCGCGGGTGATCAGCGCCTCACGCAGCGGCTGGTCCTGGGCGCTGTCGTCGGCACGGGTCACACCGCCTGCGGTGATGGCGCGGTTCAAGGCTTCCAGGCCGGCACTTTCCAGCTGGGCCAGCGGCTGGCGGGTGTCGGGCGAGACGAGTAGATCAAGCAGTTTGCGGTCCATCAGGTCGTGGTCTTGCGGGGAAGGAGGCTAGAATACGTCTTTGCAGCAGGTGACGGCCAATGACCCCCAACCCCTCCGTGCCGCTTGTCGGCATCGTCATGGGTTCCCGTTCGGACTGGGAAACCATGCAGCACGCTGCCCAGAAGCTCGACGCGCTGGGTGTTCCCTATGAAGTGAAGGTGGTTTCGGCGCATCGCACGCCGGACGTGTTGTTCAGCTATGCCGAACAGGCGGGCCCGCGCGGTCTGCGCGCCATCATCGCCGGGGCCGGCGGCGCCGCTCACCTGCCGGGCATGCTCGCCGCCAAGACCGCGGTGCCGGTGCTGGGCGTGCCGGTGCAGTCCAAGGCGCTGAACGGCATGGATTCGCTGCTGTCCATCGTGCAGATGCCTGCCGGCATTCCGGTCGCCACCTTCGCCATCGGCAATGCGGGTGCCGCCAATGCGGCGCTGTTCGCTGCTGCCATGCTGGCACCGGCGCATCCGGAAGTCGGTGCGGCGCTGGAGGGTTTCCGCACCCGCCAGACCGATGACGTGATGGCTGCGGACGATCCGCGCCAATGACCACCGTCGGCATCCTGGGGGGCGGGCAGCTGGCCCGCATGATGGTGCTGGCGGGCACGCCGCTGGGCCTGCGCTTCGTGGTGTTCGACCCGGCCGCAGATGCGTGTGCAGGGCAGGTGTCACCGCTGCAGGTGGGCGCGTTTGACGACAACGCCGCGCTGGCCGAGTTCGCCGGCAAGGTGGACGTGATCACTTTCGATTTCGAGAACGTGCCGGCCAGCAGCGCGCAGTGGTTGGCCGAGCGTAAGCCTGTTTTCCCGAACCCGGCCGCACTGGCCGTCGCGCAGGACCGGCTCAGCGAGAAGACCCTGTTCCAGGAACTGGGCATCGCGCTGCCGCCGTTCGCCGACATCCGCAGTCACGACGAGCTGGCCGCCAAGGTGGCCGAGTTCGGCACGCCGTGCATCCTCAAGACGCGACGCCTCGGTTATGACGGCAAGGGCCAGTTCCGCATCCGCAGCCAGGCCGACATCGGTGCGGCATGGCAGGCGCTGGGCCCGCAGGTCGAGAAGACCGGGCTGATCCTGGAAGGCTTCGTTGCGTTCGACCGTGAGGTGAGCGTGGTCGCCGTGCGCGGCTGTGGCGGCGAATTCCGTGCCTGGCCGCTGACCGGCAACTGGCATGTGGACGGTGTGCTGTCTGCCAGCCTTGCGCCGGCCACGGTATCGGCGGCACAGCACGACACCGCCATCGCCTACGCACGTCGCGTGGCCGAGCGGCTGGATTACGTGGGCGTGTTCGCGCTGGAGCTGTTCTGTCGCGGTGATGAGCTGCTGGCCAACGAGATGGCGCCGCGCGTGCACAACTCGGGCCACTGGACCAGCGATGGTGCCGAGACTTCGCAGTTCGAGAACCACCTGCGTGCAGTGCTTGGCCTGCCGCTGGGCGACACCCGCGTGCTGGGGCATGCGTGCATGCTCAACTGGATCGGCCAGATGCCCGACGCGACCGCCGTGCTGTCCGAGCCGTCCGGCCATTGGCACGACTACGGCAAGCAGGAGCGCGAAGGGCGCAAGGTCGGCCACGCCAACCTGCGTGACGACGACGCAGCGGCACTGGCGGATGCCGTGGAGCGCGTGGGCGCTTCACTGGGACGGCAGGCGCAGGTGGCACCGGTCGTGGAAACACTGCGTCGCAATGCTGTGACGCGCGCGTAAGACGGGCAGGCGTAAAAGGTTCTCTGGTCATTCACCGGAGAACCGCCATGCTCGACTGGAATGCTTATCGCCGTGAATTGAAGGGTCGCATCGGCGAGTTCGGCAAGCTCTCGCCGGACACGCTGAAGGGTTACCTCACCCTCAGTGGCGCAGGTGCGCAGACCCATCGCCTCGACGGCAAGACCCGTGAGCTGATCGCCTTGGCGGTGGCCGTGACCACGCGCTGCGATGGCTGCATCACCACCCATGTGGACGCCGCACTGAAGCAGGGTGCTGATCGCGAGGAGATCGCAGAAGCGCTTGGTGTAGCCGTCGCGCTCAATGCAGGTGCGGCGATGGTCTATTCGGCCCGCGTGCTGGATGCGGTGGCAACGCACGAGTGAGCGGATCACCGGCGGCGAACCGCCTGCCACTCACCGCAACTGCGAACTGACGAAGTCCCAGTTCACCACCTTCCAGAACGCCTCCAGGTATCGCGCCCGTTCGTTCTGGTAGTCGGTGTAGTAGGCGTGTTCCCATACATCGCAGGTCAGCAGCGGCGTGCTGCTGCCGGTCAGCGGCGTATTGGCGTTGCGGGTGGTGACCACCGCCAGCCTGCCGTCCGGGTGCTGCACCAGCCAGGCCCAGCCCGAACCGAACACCGCCAACGCGGCGCGGTTGAATTCCTCGCGCAGCTTCTGCACATCGCCGTACTGGCGGTTGATCCGTTCGGCCAGCGCACCATGCGGCTCGCCGGCGGCGCGCGGGTGCAGACACTGCCAGTAGAAGGCATGGTTCCACGCTTGTGCGGCGGCCTCGAACAGGCTGCCCTGGCTGTTGCGGACGATGTCCTCCAGCGACAGTTCTTCCATCTCCGTGTCGGCGATGGCGGCGTTGACCTTGTCCACATAGGCGCGGTGGTGGCCGCCGTGGTGCAGGTCCAGCGTTTCAGCGGAGATGTGCGGCTGCAGCGCGGTACGGGAGTAGGGCAGTTCGGGCAATTCGACGGGCATTGGACAATCTTTTGGTGACAGGGCGCCGGGAAAGGGCCGGCTCGGCTTACAATCTGCGGTTACGGGAAGTCTATCCGACCAGGACGGGCCGTTCTTTCGCTGTAGCAGGGAGAATTCGTATGCCGTTGATGGAACAAATCCAGGCCGAAGTGGATCAGCATCCGCTTGTTCTGTTCATGAAGGGTACGCCGCAGTACCCGATGTGCGGGTATTCCAGCCGTGCCGTACAGGCGTTGATGGCTGCCGGTGCCACCGGGCTGCGCACGGTCAACGTGCTGGAGTTCCCGGAAATCCGCGCCAACCTGCCGCGCTATTCCAACCTGCCGACCTTCCCGCAGTTCTTCATGCACGGTGAGCTGATCGGCGGCTGCGACATCATTCTGGAGCTGCTGGAGTCCGGCGAGCTCAAGCGCATCGTCGCCGAGGCGGGGCAGGCGTGAGCGCCGTGGCTGAAGCCGTGGTGCAACCCGAACTGCAGGGCCGCGTAGTGCTGGTCTCCGGTGCTGCCGGTGGCCTCGGCAGCGCCGCTGCCAAGGCTTGTGCCGCCGCGGGTGCCACCGTGGTGCTGTTGGGGCGCAAGGTCGCCAAGCTCAATCGCGTCTATGACGCTGTGGCCCAGCTTGGGCCTGAGCCGCTTCTGTACCCGCTGGATCTGGAAGGCGCCACGCCGGACGACTACGCCACTCTGGCCGAGCGCATCAGCGCGGAGCTTGGGCGGCTGGACGGCCTGCTGCACTGCGCGGCCAATTTCCCGGGGCTGACGCCGTTCGCACTGGGTGACCCGGCGGCCTTCGCACGGGCCATCCACATCAACCTGACCGCACGCGCCTGGCTCACCCAGGCCTGCCTGCCGTTGCTGCGCGAGCGCGACGATGCGGCAGTGGTCTTCAGCCTGGACGACCCCGAGCGGGTAGGGCAGGCCTATTGGGGTGGCTATGGCGTGGCCCAGTACGGCCTGCGCGGCCTGATCGACACGCTTGCCCATGAACTGCGCAACAGCACGGTGCGGGTGAGTGGTGTGCAGCCGGGGCCGATGCGTACCGGCCTGCGTGCACGCGCCTTCACCCATGAAGAAGATGCGGTGGCGGTCGATCCGTCGGCCTATGCGGCGGCGTGCGTGACACTGCTGTCTGCCGGCGGTGCTGGCTGGCGCGGCAAGGTGCTGGAAGCCACCCCGTGACCATCCTGTCGGCAGCGCTGCTGCTGTTCCTGATCCTTGATCCGCTGGGCAACATCCCGGTCTTCCTGAGCCTGCTCAAGCCGTTGGCACCCAAGCGCCAGCGCATCGTGCTGGTGCGCGAGCTGCTGATCGCGCTGGCGGTGCTGATGGGGTTCCTGTGGGGTGGCAAGTACGCGCTGGAGCTGATGCACCTGCGTCAGGAGTCGGTGGCCATCGCCGGCGGCATCGTGCTGTTCCTGATCGGCATCCGCATGATCTTCCCGCGCCCGGAAGGGCTGATGGGTGCCGTGCCCGATGGCGAGCCCTTCATCGTGCCGATGGCCATCCCGCTGGTGGCGGGCCCCTCGGGCATGGCGGCGGTCATGCTGATGGGCAGCAACGAGCCGGATCGGCTGGGTGACTGGAGCCTGGCCCTGCTGTTGGCATGGGGTGCTACCGCTGTCATCCTGATGTCGGCTACGCTTCTCTACAAGCTGCTCGGGGCCCGCGCGTTGACTGCGCTGGAGCGGCTGATGGGCATGCTGCTCGTCGCGATTTCGGTCCAGATGCTGCTGGATGGTTTGGGAACCTATCTGGCAACGATCCGCTAAGTTATTGATTAACCGAGTTCAGCTTTGTTGCGCTGCAAGATTGCTGTCTTTGTGCGGTCATATTCGGTCTTTACCGTGTTAACCTTATCTTAACCGTTGCGGCTGTAACCGCTTCGGAAGGGACCCCCAGATTCAAGCCGATCAGGCGCCCGGTTGACCCCGGGGCTGATGGATCGCGTTTTTTCTCAATCGCCAACTCGTTTCGAGGCTACCCAAAAATGAACCATCCTCGCATCCGGATGTCCAAGCTCGCTCTTGGTCTCGTGGCAGCGCTTGCTGCTGCCCCGGCTTTCGCCCAGAGCACCTCCGCCGGCGTCGGCGGCCAGGTTACCAACAACGGCGGCCAGCCGGTTGTCGGTGCTGAAGTCACCATCACCCACGTCGAGTCGGGCACGGTCAGCCGTGCGACCACCGACGCATCGGGTCGTTACAACGCACGCGGCCTGCGCGTGGGTGGCCCGTACACCATCACCATCACCAAGTCGGGCGAAGGCACCAAGACCGAAGATGGCGTGTACCTGAACCTGAACCAGGTCAACACCGTCAATGCCGCGCTGGCAGGTGACGTTGCCGCCACCAACCTGGAAACCGTGCAGGTCATGGCGGTCGGTGGTGGTTCGGAAATCTTCAGCGCCAACAAGATGGGTACCGGCTCCAACGTGACCCGCGAAACCATGGACGCGCTGCCGTCGGCCAACCGCAACATCCAGGACTACATCCGTCTGGATCCGCGCATCTCGCAGGTCAGCAAGGCTGACGGCGCGATCTCGGCCGGTGGCCAGAACACCCGCTTCAATGCCATCCGCATTGACGGCATCGGCGCAGGCGATCCGTTCGGCCTGGAGTCCAACAACCTGCCGACCGAGCGTCAGCCGGTGTCGATGGACGCCATCCAGGAAATCAACATCGACCTGGCCAACTACGACACCACCATCTACGGTGGCACCGGTGCGGTGATCAACGCCGTGACCAAGTCGGGTACCAATGAATTCCATGGCACCGTCTATGGTTCGTACCGCGACAAGGACATGGTCCGTGAGGACCTGGAAGGCGTGAAGTTCAACGGCTTCGATGACGAGAAGACCTATGGCATGACCTTTGGCGGCCCGATCGTCAAGGACAAGCTGTTCTTCTTCGCCAACTACGAAAAGTATGAGCGTTCGGCCCCGGGCGTCAGCATCAGTGACTCGCCGTATGGCAAGGGCAGCATCACCGACGCACAGATCGCCGATGTCCAGAAGCTCATGTCGGGCTTGGGTTATGACATCGGTGGCCTGAACGCCCCGGCCAACAAGACCGAAATCGAAGAATATGCGGTCAAGCTGGACTGGAACATCAGCGAGAACCATCGCGCCGCGCTCCGTTACAACAAGATGGAGCAGAACGTGATGCGCTTCCCGGGCATGGGCAGCAGCACCGTGTCGCTGAGCAGCCACTGGTATGCGCAGCCGAAGATCTATGAAACCTGGATGGGCGAACTGTTCTCCGACTGGTCGGAAAACTTCTCCACCGAGTTCAAGGTGTCGCACAAGGACTACTCCGCCAACCGCGTGCCGGTGGTGGATCTGCCGCACATCCGCATCAACGGCTTCGGCGCCAACGGCCGCGATGCGCTGCTGTTCGGTACCGAGCAGAACTCGCACGTGAACATCGTTGAATCCAAGGAGCTGAGCGCCTTCGGTGCTGCGACCTGGTACCTGGGTGACCACACCGTCAAGTTCGGTTTCGATTACTCCGACAACGACCTGATGAACTTCTATGGTCGTAACCTCAACGGCGTCTACACCTTCTCCAACCTCAACGACTTCCTTGCGGGCAAGGTGAACCAGTACCAGCTGCGTGCACCGCGTCCGGGTGGCAGCCTGAGTGACATCCCGGCCACGTTCACCCTGAAGAACACCGGTGTGTTCGTGCAGGACACCTGGGCCATCAACTACAACCTGAACCTGATGTTCGGTGTGCGCGTTGATATGCCCGACTTCAGTGACCAGCGCCTGTACAACCCGGAGATCGAGAAGATCTACGGCTACAACAACACCACTCTGGTTGACGACAACCTGGTGCAGCCGCGCTTCGGCTTCAACTACACTTTCGACACTGACCGCCCGACCCAGCTGCGTGGTGGCGTGGGCCTGTTCGGTGGCGCTGCTCCGAACGTGTGGCTGGCCGGTGCCTACCAGAATACCGGCTTGAACTACGTCGAGTACGATCTGAAGGGCAATGCTGCTCCTGGTTTCAATCCGGCCGTTCCGCCGTCCACCGCCGGTCTGACGCCGGGCGCTGCACGCATGAATCTGGATCTGATCGAGCCGGGCACCAAGCTGCCGTCGGTGTGGAAGACCAACCTGGCGTTCGACCATGAGCTGCCGTGGTACGGCATCGTGGCCTCGGCCGAAGTGCTGTTCACCAAGGTCAACGATGCGCTGTATTTCCAGCGTCTCGATATGTACAACGCCGCTGGCGAAGGCGCGACCGCAGTGGGCCAGGACGGCCGTGAGATCTTCTGGAATGCCGCAGGCCTGAATCCGGCCAATGCCGGCAAGTTCGGCATGGAGAACGGCAGCAATGGCGCAGGCAACCGTGGCAACCGCCCGGGCAATGTCGGCGACGTGATGCTGCTGCGCAATACCAGCAAGGGCCGCAGCTCGCAGGCGACTTTCTCGCTGAGCAAGCCGATGACGGAAAACTGGGGCTGGTCGCTGGGTTACACCTACACGCAGGCCAAGGAAGTCAGCCCGCTGACCAGCTCGCAGAACACCTCGAACTGGAACAACACGCTGGTCTTCAATGCCAACGAAGACGTGGCCTACAACTCGCGTTATGCGATGAAGGACCGTGTGACCGGCACCGTGGAGTGGAAGCACAACTTCTTCGGTGACAACGCCACCCGTATCGGCATGTTCTACGAAGGCCGTTCGGGTCGTCCGTACAGCTACATCTTCTACAACGACGTGAACGGCGACGGTGCTAGCACCAACGATCTGTTCTACGTGCCGTCTGGTTACGGTGATGTGCTGTGGACCGGTGGTGCCGCCATGGAGAAGTCGTTCTTCGAGTGGCTCGACAAGAACCCCGATCTGGCTGGTTACAAGGGTCAGGTCGTTCCGGCCAATTCGCACCGCGCCAAGTGGGTCAACAGCTTCGACGTGCGTATCAGCCAGGAACTGCCGGGCTTCATGAAGGGTCACAAGACCGAGCTGTCGCTGGACATCATGAACATCGGCAACCTGCTGAACAAGAAGTGGGGCCTGATCGACGATTACGGCTTCTACTCCACCCGTCGCGTTGCCAACTACGCGGGTATCGACCCGGCGACCGGCAAGTATGTCTACAACTTCACCGGCTCCACGGACAACCCGTCGATTCAGGAAAACAACAACGACAAGGGCAACACCGGTGTGTCGCGCTGGTCGATGATGCTGAGCCTGAAGTACAAGTTCTGATCGTTTGACTGATCGGATGTAGACCGAGAACGGCCGGGGCAACCCGGCCGTTTTCCTTTTCACGGGGGCAGCGCTAAAGTCGTCCGACCAAGAGGATGGAAACCGTAGTGGAAATGACCAAGAGTGATGGGGCAGCGAGGGCGCTGCCGGTGCAGGACGCGCGGATCTACCCGCGTGGTGGCTTGGATGTGTTGTCGCGCGCCGAGGTTGCGCGCCTGCGTGATGCGTCCACCGGCGGCATGCACGAGCTGCTGCGCCGCTGCGCGCTGGCTGTGCTGACCAGCGGCAGTGCGTCGGATGACCCGCGTGCCGCGCGCGACCTTTACCCCGATTTCGACGTGCAGGTGACGCAGCAGGACCGTGGTGTCCGCATCGACCTGAGCAATGCGCCGGCGATGGCCTTCGTCGATGGCGAGATCATCCGCGGCGTCGCCGAGCTGCTGTTCTCGGTGGTGCGCGACCTGGCCTACATGGCCATCGAGCTGGGGCCGGAATACGCCTCGGACCTGGAGACCTCCGACGGCATCACCAATGCCGTGTTCGGCGTGCTGCGCAATGCGCGCATCCTGCAGCCCAGCGAGCCCAACCTGGTGGTGTGCTGGGGTGGTCACTCCATCTCGCGTGACGAGTACATCTATACAAAGCAGGTTGGCTATGAGCTGGGCCTGCGCGGTCTGGACATCTGCACCGGCTGTGGCCCGGGCGCGATGAAGGGGCCGATGAAGGGCGCCACCATCGCCCACGCAAAGCAGCGTCGGCCGAACACCCGTTATATCGGCATCACCGAGCCGGGCATCATTGCCGCTGAATCGCCGAACCCGATCGTCAATCATCTGGTGATCATGCCGGACATCGAGAAGCGGCTGGAGGCCTTCGTCCGCCTTGGTCACGGCATCATCGTGTTCCCGGGTGGCGTGGGTACGGCGGAGGAAATCCTGTACCTGCTGGGCATCCTGCTGCGCGAGGAGAACAGGGACCTGCCGTTCCCGCTGATCCTGAGCGGCCCGGCCATCGCTGCGCCGTACTTCGAGCAGATCGACCGTTTCATCCGCCTGACCCTGGGTGACGAGGCGGCGGACCGCTACGAGATCGTGGTGGGCGACCCGGTGGCGGTGGCGCGGAAGATGTCGCAGGGCATCAAGCGCGTGCGCGAGTTCCGCCTGACCCACCGCGACTCGTTCTTCTACAACTGGCAGGTGGACATCCCGTTGGCCTATCAGCAGCCGTTCGTGCCGACCCACGACGCCATGGCCGGCCTGGACCTGCACCGCGGCCGACCGGCCCCGGAGCTGGCCGCCGACCTGCGCCGGGCGTTCTCCGGCATCGTGGCCGGCAACGTGAAGGAAGAGAGCATGCGCCGGATCGAGGAATTCGGGCCGTTCAGAATTAACGGCGATCCTGAGATGATGCAGGCACTGGATGCCCTGTTGCGCGCATTCGTGGAACAGCGGCGCATGAAGATCTCGGGCGAATATCAGCCTTGTTATCAGGTTGTGGCATAACGTCTGCATCAAGGGCATGAATGCCCTTTCACCTTTGTAAATTTGGCGTCAGTGCCATCCCTTGCCTTGCCAGAGTCGGGATGGCATGCTGCCGGCAATACGCTGGGGAGCGTTCCAATGCGCGGTACACGGGGAGCAGGCTTCAGCCTGGTCGAATTGATGATCACCTTGGCGGTGCTGGCCGTAGTCATGGCCATTGCATTCCCAAGCTACAAGAAGCTCATCAGGTCCAATCAACTTGCGACAGCGACCAATGAACTGGTGGCGAGCATGGCGCTTGCCCGAAGTGAGGCGCAGAAGAATGGGCGTGGTGCGGGAATCTGTGCCAGCTCCGGCGGAACCGGATGTGACGGCGAGAGCTGGGGAGCTGGATGGATGGTCTGGTCTGATCGCAATGGGGATGGTGACTTCAGCGACGGGGATGACGTCCTGCGCTTCACGGCAGGAAATCCTGAGGTCAAAGGGAGTGCAGCGGACTTGGACATCGTCTATGGCAGCCGGGGTATCCGTCGCTCGGACGCCGATCAGCAGGTACTGCTGTATCTGGAGGAGTGCGGCACGGACAAGCTGCAGCGTAAATTCGTCGTGGCAAAAACCGGCCAGGTCCGCGTGACGCAGGAGTCCTGCTCATGATTCGGCAGCCACGTGTGCTTTCAATGCGCCGGCGGCAGACCGGCTTCACCTTGATCGAAGTGATGATCGCGCTGCTGGTTCTGGCAGTTGGCCTGCTGGGTTTTGCGTTGCTGCAGACCATGAATGTGCGCTTCACCAAGAGTGCGCAGCAACGTACGGTCGCGAGCAATCTTGCATACGAGCTGATCGACATCATGCGTTCGCAACGTGTCAAAGGGTCGCACTTCAACCGCATCACATATGCCAGCTTCGCGGGCGTAACCGGACAGTCCTGTCTTGAAAGTGGTAACGGGGCACCTGCGGACAACATCGCCAGATGGAAGTGCCAGGTGGTGAGAGATCTGCCGGACGGCAAAGCACAGGTGGAATTGTCACCGGACGGCGAGTTGGCAGTGACGGTGAAGTGGGGCGACAGCACATGGGAAACCGATGTTGACAAGCAAGTTACTGCGTTCAATGTGAGGAGCCGACTGTGAAGGCGCCTTTGAACTCGACCGTACGCCATCAGCGTGGTTTGACGCTCATTGAGCTGATGATCGCATTGCTTATTGGGCTGATCATTCTGTTTGCCGTTGTGCAGGTTTTCCTGGCCTCGCGCAGCTCGTATCAGCTGTCGCAGAGTATTGCCCGGAATCAGGAAAATGCTCGCTTCGCGATGGATTTTCTGTCGCGCGACATCCGGATGGCAGGGCATGCAGGCTGCACGAACGATCAGGCGTTGCTTTCTGGGGATTCGACTGGCCCGACGGGTGGCAACATCCGAACCTTGTTCCTTACGGAGGACGACCGGGACACCAACAATGTGGCGGCACTGGACTTTCCGCTGCGTTTCGACGTGGCCGTCCAGGGGTTCGAGGCGAACGACACGGGTATTGGTTCCACATTGGATATCTCCGCGGCTCCTGCAGCCGGTGGTGCTGGTGACTGGAGCCCGGCGTTGCCGGCAGATCTGGCTGGACTGGAAGCCGTAAAGGGTAGCGACATCATCGTTCTGCGGTATTTCTCTCCGGAAGAGACGACGATCGGGAGCTTCGCTGCATCAGGTTCGCCCACGATCACCTATCCAGATGAGAGTGTCGCCGGACGTACCAAGGTGGCGACTGAAGGGCATGGGTTGTATGCACTGGCGGATTGCCAGGCGGCGACGGTGTTCCAGGCGAGCCAGGCGCCGACCGCAACCGACATGCTGATTTCCGTGAGTGGATTGAACAAGAGCGGCGTTGATTTCGCTGGCAGGTTTGATGGTGCGATTGCCTATCGTCCGGGGCAGACGGCGCTGTTCCGTGCCGAATCGATGGCTTATTACGTGAGATTGAACGAGGCGGGTGTGCCTTCGCTCTATCGGACGCGCTGGACGGCTGCCCCCGGGGCGGCAGCGATCACCGCGTTGACGGAAGAGATGGTCGAGGGTGTCGAATCGCTGCAGATGCTTTATGGTGAGGATTCAGAGGGGCCGGACGCCATTCCGAGCGGTTATATCGAATCGTTCAGCACGGCAGATGATATCGGTGGTTTGGCCAGTGCAGCGCGCTGGCGGCGGGTAGGTAGTGTGCAGCTCGGCATGCTGGTCCGTGGCGTGAACGCTGACAAGCGAGCCGCGGAGCAGGCCAAGAATGCCCCGGTTGTCACAGGTGTGACCATCACCACACCCTCGGACGGTCAATTCCGTGCTGTCTATGACACCACGATTGCGCTGCGTAACCGGCTCTTCGGGAATTGATCATGCGATCCAAACGGCCCAATCAATTCAGCTCCCTGCGTAATCAGCGTGGTATGGCGCTGTATACCGCCTTGATCATGCTGATTCTGCTTGCCCTGATCGGCATTGTCGGCATGCGTGTGGCAACCATGCAGGAGCGCATGTCGGCGAACTATCTGGCAAGCATCCGTGCCTTCCAGTTGGCAGAGTCCGAGGTTCGATCCCGCGAAGCCGAGATTACGGCGGGTACCGAGTTCGATTATGAAAACTGCAGCGTGCCCTACGACGCTGCCGAGTGGGCGCGGGAGATTGGCGATGATGTCGCCCATGATGTCCGCACGCGCAATGTGAGTGTCTGCATGCAGCAATGTACGGCTGCTACAGGTGCAGATCTCTCGGAGAGTGCCTGCAACATGTTCCGAACCACCGCTTTCAGTCGGGATCAGGATACGGCGGACAAGTCGTCCTCTCTCTCCACCGTAGACACCATCTTCATCAGGCCCTGAACGATGAAAAACGCATACCTCAAAATTGGTCTGCCGCTCGCGGCGCTTGCAGGGCTTGGGTTCCTGATTGCCAAGGGCAATACAGCAGATGGCCCACTGACCATTGCTCAGGCACCGCTGTTTACCCGCACCGTGCTGCCTCCGCTGAACATGCTGGTGATGGAGCGCGACCACAAGCTCTATTACGAGGCGTACAACGACGCATCGGATCTGAATAACGATGGTGTGCTGGATGTCGGCTACAAGCCAAACCAGATCACGTATTACGGTTATTACAATTCCAATGTCTGTTACGAATCCCAGGAAGGTGGCACGGGTGGGCAGATGTTTGTCCCCGTTGCTGCTGCCGGTGGCGCCAACAAGAAGGAATGTTCGGGACGCTGGAGTGGCGATTTCCTCAACTATCTGACCACGTCCCGTATGGATGCGCTGCGCAAGGTGCTCTACGGTGGTTATCGTGAGGTCGATACGGAAACGGAGACCGTTCTGCGCGCTTCTTTCACGCCGCAGGATGCCCATAGCTGGGGCAAGGAGTACGGCTCGACTGATCTGGCTCGTACGGACGGCTATGACATTTCGAAATACTCGCCGTTGGGACAGCCAAGCGCTGGGCGCCAACATCTTTTCGCCGTCACCACGCTGAGTGACAACGGCATTCCGCAGTTGCGCGTGCTGCGGAATACCACGTTCCGCATCTGGAACTGGGTATCGATCGAGCGCCCTGTCGCCGGTAATGACTGTTTCGGTCCTGGCAACAAGCGCGTCAACTGCGTCTCGGGATCCAGCAACAGCGTTGACTGGGAGCTGGTGCCCAAGGCCAGCTATAGCGGCCTTCAGATCACGACTTGGAAGATGGCAGAGACCTCGCCATCGGACAAGGCAGGGATGGATAAGCAGTTCGCATCCAATGCTGATCTTTGTGGCTCGGGGTCAATCGCTGAAATCAACTATGCTGGGTCTAGCGGCAATCCATTTGTTGACAAGAAAAACAAATGTACGCACGACAACTATAAAACGCTGATCGCTGGCAAGATAATCGCTGCAGAAGCCGGGGACTATCAGTTTGCGGTAAATGGTGATGATGCGGTGGACGTGCTGATCAACGGGGTGCTTGTTGCATCGTGGTATGGGTCGCACGGGCCCAATAACAGCCAGAATTCCTTGACCTCGCATTCCGGAACCATTTATCTGGCTGCAGGAAGTCATGATGTAACTTTCCGTCATCGTGAGGACTACCAAGGCGAGGCTTGGCAGCTCTATTGGAAGAAGCCAGTAGCCGGCGGCTCCACTTCGATGACCAACTATGCGCTGCGGGTCAAAGCATGTCCCGCGAACGCGGTGCTGCGGGAGGACGTCTGCAAGCTGTATGACAACAGCACATCCTACAAGCCGACGGGCATCCTGCACGAGTATGGTGAAACGGACCGTATGTACTTCGGTCTGCTGACCGGCTCATACGCCAAGAACACTGCGGGTGGCGTGCTCCGCAGCAACATGGGTAGCTTCAGGCGTGAGGTCAATCCGCGGACCGGCCAGTTCTGCCTTGATGGAAACTGCGGTAACCAGAAGGACGTGAAGGGGATCGTGCACACGATCAACAGCTTCCGTACCGTTGGTTTCGACTACAGCAACATGACCTACGGCAGCAGTTGCGGCTGGATCACCGACCGGCCCGTCAAGGCTGGTGAGTGCTGGATGTGGGGTAACCCCGTCGCTGAAATGATGTATGAGACGTTGCGTTATTTTGGTGGAGCAAAGCAGCCGCGCAGCGAATACGACATTGGAGCAACCTCCACCGATTCGACCACTCTGGGCTTGTCGCAGCCGGGTTGGGAGCCGCCGTATGTGGCGAAGGCTGATGGTGGTGGCGAGTACCCGAAGTGTTCGCAGCCGACGATGACGGTTCTCAGCGATATCAACCCCTCCTACGACTTCAAGTTGCCGGGCAGTAATTGGGGCGCCATCAGCAGCACGGGAGATCCCGCATCGTTGACGGGCCTGAATGTTTCCACCGAGGCTGACAAGGTGTGGGCATCGGAAGGCGGCGGTACGCGCAAGGTGTTCATTGGTGAATCCAATGGCGTCGTGGATAACGCGCCTACGCCAAAAGACGTCAGCAATCTTTCCACGGTGCGCGGCTTGGCACCGGAAGAGCCCAGCAAGCAGGGTACCTACTACTCCGCAGCGGTCGCTCGATACGGTGCCAACAACAATATCGGCGGTGAAAAGAAGGTTCGTACCTATTCTGTCGCCATGGCTTCTCCGCTGCCGAAGTTTGATTTCCCGGTAGGCGCCGGCCGTATCACCTTCGTGCCTTTTGCCAAATCTGTTGCTGGTAGCGGCGTCAATGCGACCGGAAACTTCCAGCCCACCAACCAGATTGTCGACTTCTATGTGCAGAAGGTGGCCAATACTTCAGGCGCAGGTGGCGCTGATGAGGATAAGTCGATCAACGGTGGCCGGCCTTACGCGGAGTTCCGTATCAACTACGAGGACGTGGAGCAGGGCGCTGACCATGATATGGATGCGATTGCGCTTTATATCCTCAGCGTCAATGACAAGGGGCGTCTGGACGTGCGCGTGCAGTCGGAGTATGCAGCCGGCGGTATTGACCAGCACATGGGCTATGTGATTTCCGGCACCACGCAGGACGGCGTCTATCTCGAAGTGTGTGACCTGAAGGACGGTCAGGCAAATGGTGGAACAAGGGACAGTTGTGCCGGCCAAGTTGCCTATCGTTTGAACACTCCGCCAGGCAAGGCGCCCGGATACTGCAATACCTCCAGCATGCCCGGCGACTGCAAGGGTTTGCCGCCGACTGCCGACCGCACGTTTGACGTGGGCACGAGCGCAGGCGCTGGTCTGTTGCGCGATCCGCTCTGGTATGCGGCCAAGTATGGCAATGACCAGGGTGTGACGCTCGATGACAAGGGCGACCCGACCAACTACTTCCTGGTCACCAATCCGCTGTACCTCCGCCAGCAGCTGACCAAGGCATTTGATGCCATCCAGAACCAGAACGGCAACAGCGGTTCAATCGCCGTGTCGGGCGCGCGTATCAGCGCCTCGTCGATGGCGGTCATTCCGAAGTACGGCAGTGCAAATGATGCCAAGGACTGGGTGGGCGATCTGGAGGCATATACGGTCAACAGTGATGCGAGCCTGGGTGCAAAGTTGTGGAGTGTGGCGGCGAACATGTCTGCCGATGGCTTCAAGCCTGAGGACAGAAAGATATTCACCGCGCTGACGCCGCTGACCAGCACAAGCAGGGATGGCGTGCGGGAATTCAAGGCTGCCAAACTGATTGCTGATCCCAGTAGCGGGGCCACCAACGAGGCCATGGCTGCCGAGATTTTTTGGCAACTAGGCTATCGGACTCTCGACAGCGTCAAGACTTACTTTGGTGACATCACGCCCAATCAGCTTGTGGAGTACCTGCGGGGTGTCCGCACAATGGAAGGCACGGTACTGACAACCAAGCCATTCCGCCAGCGCAGCAACATCATGGGTGACATCATCAACTCCGCGCCTGTCATCGCCACCAAGAAGGCGAACTATGGTTGGGGCGGTGCGTCGGGTCTGTCGGATGATCTGCGTACGAGCTATGCCGCCTATGTGAAGGGCAAGTCGGGTTCGGGAAAGAAGGAGTACGTCTACGTTGGTGCCAACGACGGCATGCTGCACGCATTCGACGATCAAGGTAAGGAGATCTTTGCCTACGTTCCGAACGGTGTACTCAACAACATGGGCTACCTGGCGAACCGTGATTATCAGCACCGTTACTATGTGGACGGAAAACTGACCTTGGCGGATGTGCCTGTCAGCGGTGTGTGGAACACCATGCTGGTAGGTGCTGCCGGTGCCGGTGGCAGGACTGTTTTCGGCATGAACGTAAGCACGCCGGAAGAGTTCGGTGCTTCGGATGTCGTTTGGGAAGTCAACTCCAACTCGATGTCGGGCACGACGGCGGTAGGCAATGATCTGGGGCATGTGTTCGGCAAGCCTGTGGTCGTGCCGCTGCAGAACGGCAAGTGGGTTGCACTCTTTGGCAATGGCGTGAACAGTGCCAACGGCACTGCCGTTCTGTTCGTGGTCGATGTCGCTACCGGTGAGGTGTTGCGCACCATCCAGGCCGATGCCGGTAGCAATTTCGACGCGGACGACGTCGCGGGGTTGGGCCATAACGGCCTGATGAATATTTCCGCGGTCGACAGTAACTGGGATGGTCTGACTGACACCGTCTATGGTGCGGATCTTTACGGCAATGTCTGGAAGTTCGATCTGTCTGGCGAGACGGCAACGAGCTGGGATGTGGCCTACAAGCAAGGTGCGAATGTGAATGTGCCCTTGTTCGTGGCTCGTAATGCCCGCGGTGCTCGCCAGCCGATCACCGGTGCGTTCGAGATCGCCATGGGGCCAGGGTCGGGTTACATGCTTTACTTCGGCACTGGCCGTTACTTCGCTGCCAGCGACGGAAACAGCAAGGATCTCAATACCCTGTACGCGGTATGGGACAACGGCACACCGATCACGACCTCGCGTGCGGCCTTGGTTGAACAGGAGATCACGGCGAACAAGAGTACTGTGCCGCCCACCAGGACGATCAGCAGGAATCCGGTCAACTACGTAGTGAGCCGTGGTTGGTACCTCGACCTGCAGGTGGGTGATGCAACGCCCGATGGTGAGCGCTTCATTGGTGTACCCAGCATCCAGAACGGGCAGATCATGTTTACCACCTATATCCCGGGTGTGACGGTTGACTGTCTCACCGGAGGTACGAACTGGCTGTACCGGTTGAATGCACTTACCGGTGCACCTTCACTGGGTTCGGTCACGCTGCCCCCTGCGGATGGCTCCGTAGGTGATGGTGACACCGGCGGTATTTCGATCGGTGGTGATGGTGCGCCGAGTCAGGGTGGTGGTTTGCTGAATCCAACCCCGCCTCAGCCGAAGTACTGCAAGCCGGGTGACCCGGATTGCAATCCGGATCCGCCTTCGCCCACAAAGTGCAGCACCGTCGTCAAGAATGCTGCGGATCCGACCAAGTCGTTGGTGATGCTGCGTGCCTGTGGCCGTCAGTCCTGGAGGCAGCTGCAATGATGTGTGCGAAGGAAGGGTTGACGATGCTTCACTCAAAAAGGGCCTTGCAGGGCAGGCATGTACGCGGTTTCACCTTGATCGAGTTGATGATCGTGGTGGTGGTAATCGCGGTTCTTGCGGCCATCGCGTATCCCTCCTATCAGGATTACGTGCGCAAAGCCCGGCGTGGGCAGGCGAAGGCTGACCTGGTCGAGTATGCACAGCTGGCGGAAAGGTCACGGACGGTCAACAACACCTACGCCGAATTTGCGTTGCCGACGGATCAGTCACCGCGTGAGGCCAATTCGCCGGTGATGTACAAGATTTCCTTTGTGGGTGATCCGACAGCGACCACTTTCGAGATTCAGGCTGAACCCGAGGGGATTCAGGCAAACGACAAGTGTGGGACGCTGTCGATCAACCAGGCGGGAGTTAAGACGCCAGCGGATCAGGGTTGCTGGTAACATCAGGGCTGGAGGCCCTCTGAGCTTGCAAAGGCTGCGTCCGGGACGCTACAATTCGCGCCCTGCCCGAATAGCTCAGCCGGTTAGAGCACTTGACTGTTAATCAGGGGGTCGTTGGTTCGAGTCCAACTTCGGGCGCCAGATTCAAGACAAAAGCCGCGAGAAATCGCGGCTTTTGTCGTTTCTGGGAGTTGTCAGCGGCAGGTGGCACGACGTTTGATCCTGATGGCTCGGGCACGCCCAAGATTGTTCAGCTTCAACTCGCTGCGCAGTGACCCGTTCAAGCAGAAGGATATGGTCAGATTGCTGCCGCCACTGCGGCCATCGGCCTGAAAGCGCGCATGACGACGTCCGGTGCTGGATGTGATTGTGACCGTAGATGGCAGGGACGGTGCTTCGGACACCATGAGGATGTCGTCTCGCCGTCTGGGGTGCCTGCTGGCATGGCGATCACGGTACATCAGCCAGCGATTGTTCCAGTTGCCGTCCTGGGTGCAGGTCGAGCCATCTTTGCTGGGGCATAAGCGTATGGGCGTGCGCTGTGTGATGGCGGTATTCCTGGCCACGGAAAGTTGTGTATGTAGGAGATGTACTGCGCTGTTCAGGCGCTGGGTGGCCATTACCTGTGACATGGACGGCGCCGCGATGGCGGCCAGGACTGCGAGAACGCATATCACGATGATCAGCTCCAGCAGCGTGACACCCGTCATATCGGTACATTTGGGAGTCTGAATAGGATTTCTGTTCGCCATGGCTGCGCTCGCATGTCAGGAGCCGTCATGCTCACAGCGGTGGGGGAGGGTGCCCACGTAAGCCTGTGCCGAGGCAGCGTAGGCGGGTTGCGCACGCGGTCATCAAGCCCCCGCTCGCTATACTTGAGAGTCCACGCAGTCCAGGTTTCCTCATGTCTGACAGCTTCCAGCTTGTATCGCCTTATTCGCCGGCGGGTGATCAGCCGGCTGCCATCGACAAGCTGGTGGCGAACTTCGAGGCGGGCATCGCCAAGCAGACGCTGCTGGGGGTGACCGGCTCGGGCAAGACCTACACCATTGCCAACGTGGTGCAGCAGATCCAGCGGCCAACGCTGGTGATGGCGCCGAACAAGACGCTGGCTGCGCAGCTGTATGGTGAGTTCAAGGCGTTCTTCCCGCACAACGCGGTGGAGTATTTCGTCAGTTACTACGACTACTACCAGCCAGAGGCTTATGTGCCTGCGTCGGACACCTTCATCGAGAAGGATAGTTCGATCAACGAGCACATCGAGCAGATGCGCCTGGCCGCGACCAAGACGCTGCTGTCGCGTCCCGATGCCATCGTGGTGGCCACGGTATCGGCCATCTATGGTCTGGGTGCGCCGGAGGACTATCTGTCTCTGCGTCTGATCCTGTCCAAGGGTGAGCGTATCGACCAGCGTGATCTGATCAATCACCTCACGTCGCTGCAATACACGCGCAACGAGTACGAACTGCAGCGCGGTACGTTCCGTGTGCGGGGTGAAGTGATCGACGTGTTTCCTGCCGAACTGGACAGCGAGGCGGTGCGGATCGAGCTGTTCGATGGCGAGGTGGAACAGCTGAGCATGTTTGACCCGCTCACGGGTGAGAGCCTGCGCAAGATGCAGCGTTACACCATCTATCCGAAAACCCACTACGCCACCACGCGCGAGCGGGTGCTGGCCGCCATCGAGACCATCAAGGTCGAGCTGAAGGAGCGGCTGGAGCAGTTGTACGCGCAGAACAAGCTGGTGGAAGCGCAGCGTCTGGCGCAGCGCACCCAGTTCGATCTGGAAATGATGGCCGAGGTGGGCTACTGCAACGGCATCGAGAACTACTCGCGGCATCTCACCGGCAAGGCAGCGGGCGAGCCGCCGCCGACCTTGTTCGACTATCTGCCGCCTGACGCCCTGCTGGTCATCGACGAATCGCACGTCACCATTCCGCAGATCGGTGCCATGTACAAGGGCGACCGTTCACGCAAGGAGACGCTGGTGGAATTCGGTTTCCGCTTGCCGTCCGCGCTGGACAACCGCCCGCTGCGTTTCGAGGAATGGGAGGTGCGTTCGCCGCGCAGCATCTACGTGTCAGCGACGCCGGGTCCCTACGAACTGCGTGAATCCGGCGAAGAAATCACCGAGCTGGTGGTGCGCCCGACCGGGCTGATCGATCCGCAGGTGGAAATCCGCCCGGTGGGCACGCAGGTCGATGACCTGATGTCCGAATGCAACGCGCGCATCAAGATGGGCGACCGCGTGCTGGTGACCACGCTGACCAAGCGCATGGCCGAGAACCTCACAGAGTACCTGGGCGAGCACGGCATCCGCGTGCGCTACCTGCACTCGGACGTGGACACTGTTGAGCGCGTGGAGATCATCCGCGATCTGCGTCTGGGCAAGTTCGACGTGCTGGTCGGCATCAACCTGCTGCGCGAGGGTCTGGATATGCCCGAGGTGTCGCTGGTAGCGATTCTGGACGCGGACAAGGAAGGTTTCCTGCGTTCGACCGGCTCGCTGATCCAGACCATCGGCCGCGCCGCGCGCAACGTGCGCGGCAAGGCCATTCTGTATGCCGACAAGATGACCCGCTCGATGCAGGCGGCCATCGACGAGACCGACCGCCGCCGGCAGAAGCAGGTGGAGTACAACGAGGCGCACGGCATCGTGCCCAAGTCGGTGGCGCGGCCCATCGTTGACATCCTGGAAGGCGCGCACGAGGACGGGGCAGGGCGCTCCGGCAAGGGCAAGGCCCGCCGCGTGGCCGAGCCGGAAGCCGATTACCTGCCCATGGAGCCGGCCAAGCTGGCCACGCGCATCAAGGAGCTGGAGCAGAAGATGTACCAGCACGCCCGCGACCTGGAGTTCGAGGACGCCGCCCGCGTCCGCGACCAGATCCACCGCCTGAAGGAGGCCAATCTGGGCTGAGGCGGGGCAATGTGAAGATTGTTGGGAAAAGCTATTGTCCTGCCCGCCCGGATTGATTAAGATACGCGCCCTCGCAGCGACGAAAGCGTTGCAGGAAAAACGGGCGGTTAGCTCAGCGGTAGAGCACTACCTTGACATGGTAGGGGTCACAGGTTCGAACCCTGTACCGCCCACCACTTGAAGCCTCCGGGTTGAGGATCAGGTGGAAAACAGAAAAAGCCGGCGCTGACGCCGGCTTTTTTGTGTCTCGAATCCGCGGCCCGCTACATGACGGGCTCATCGCAGTTGCACCGGCGTCCCCCGGGTTCTCATGTGGTCTTCCGTATCATGAGTTCCATGAAGCGATTCTTCGTCACCCTGTTGCTGGTCGCTGCACTGGTCGTGCCGCCGGTGATGTTCTGGCTTCTGGTCTCACGTACGGGTGTCGAGAGGGGTGCTGCCAGCGTGGCAGCGGTTGTCGCCGGCTGGGCGTTGAACGTGGCCTGGGCATTTGCCGCGGAAATGAAAGTGGGGGAAGAAGAACAGGGCAGCGCCGACGGCCATGCGCGCATCGCGCTGCGGTTCGGCTGGGTGTGTCCGGCCGTCCTCGTGCTGCTCACCTGGCTGCTCTGGCGGTTCATTGCCAGCTGAACCGCCTCAGAAGCTCGCGCGTGCGCTGAGCACCATCATCACCAGTGACACCAGCATCACGCCTGCGAACAGCAGCGGACGCAGCCGCAGGCCGGTTGCCGCCTCTTCCTCGCTGGCGAGTGGTATCGCGCGGTGGATCATGCCTTCGGGGAAGTGGATGCGCGCCATGGCTTCGTCACAGGCGTCCTCGCAGGCGCCGCATTCAATGCAGCGGCTGTTGGCGCCGTTGCGGATGTCCAGGCCGATGGGGCAGGCCTGCACGCAGGCGCCGCAGTCGTTGCAGTCGCCGAGGTGCGCGGGGCTGAACTTCGGCATGGCGCCGGCGATGTCGGGATGGGCGGCGCGGAAGACGTAATCGTTGGCGGTCACCGGATCGAGCAGGCTGCGGGCGCGGCCCAGCACGCTTTCGCCGATGGCCTCGCGGGCGCCACGTGGTTCGCCGCGACGGGCGTTGTACTGGACGATGGGCGTGAGCGGGTCGCTGATCAGGTGCTGCAGGCGGCTGTAGGGGCACAGGTGGCTGCAGACCTGCTCATGCAGGCAGACCACGTTGGCCCAGGTGGCCAGCGCGTAGAACGCGATCCAGAAACATTCCCAGCCACCCAGCGTGAAGTGCAGGGCGTCGCGTACCAGGGGCCCGATGGGGCTGAAGTAGCCCACGAAGCTGATGCCGGTCCACAGCGCGAAAGCGCCCCACAGGACGTGGCGGACGACTTTGCCTGCAGGCTTGAGCGGGCCATCGAAGGTGGTGAGCCTGTCCAGTGCCCGGAACACGCGGGTCAGCACGGTCTGCGGGCAGAAGTGGCTGCACCACAGTCGTCCGGACAGTACGGTGACCCAGCACAGCGCGGCGATGGCGGCGATGGCCAACCACAGCAGGGGCAGGGCGCCTTCGGGTTGCAGGGTCAGGCCGAACAGGTGGAATTGACGGTCGGACAGATCCAGCAGCAGGGCGGGCTGGCCGCCCACGCGCAGCCATGGCAGCAGGTAGAAGGCTGCCAGCAGTGCCACCGCCACGCAGACGCGTATGGCCAGGCGGGCGCGCTTGCCTTGCGAGAGGCTCATTCGTAGATGTCCTGCGCGCGGTCGTCGCGGCGTGGTCGCAGCAGCAGGGTGGTGAAGCCGCTGGCCGAGGCAGTGGCCAGCCACAGCAGCAGGAAGCCCAAGGTGTAGCCCAGCCCACGGCCGATGGCGTGCTGGGGCAGGCTGATGGCCGCCAGTTTCAGTGGGTCCACCACGGCGAAGAACAGTGCGGCGGCGACCAGCGCGGCGAAGAAACTGGGCCACAGCACGGCGCCGAGCTGTCGCACGAAGAGGCGGGGGGCGGTGACCGGGTCGATTTCGTTCATGTTTCCGAAGGACAGCGATCCGTGATTCAGTTCGCGGATCCTGCTGTCAGCTGTCACGGGCTATGGCAGGCCCTGCAGGCTAGTCAGCCGTTCACAGGATGGCTTTGATCTGAATCAAGCCTTTGTCAGCACGTCAATTGATCTGGCTCAAGGAAATGCGGTGGCTGCTGGCCGATGCTGCGCCCCATGGACACGATTCCCGCTTCGCTCAACCCCTTGGGCTGGACGTTCGATCCGGAGCTGCTGCGCCGGCATGACCGCCCCGGCCCGCGCTATACCTCCTATCCCACCGCGCCGCACTTCCACGATGGCTACGGGCAGGTGCAGTTCCGCGAGGCCATCGCGCGCAGCAACACGTCGGGGCGGCCGCTGTCGCTGTACGTGCATGTGCCGTACTGCACCAGTCCGTGCTTCTATTGCGGCTGCAACCGCGTGATCAGCCGTGACCGCAGCAAGGGCACGCATTACGTGGACCAGGTGCTGCTGGAGGCCGACCGCGTCGCGCCGTTGTTCGCGCAGGAGCGTGAGGTCATCCAGCTGCACTTCGGTGGTGGCACGCCGAACTTCCTGGTGCCGGAAGAACTGCGACGGCTGGTGGAAGGCTTGGGCGAACGCTTCCATTTCAGCAACAGCGCCGGGCGCGATTTTTCCATCGAGCTGGACCCGCGTTCGGTGAGCGTGGACGACATCGCGTTGCTCGCCGAACTGGGCTTCAACCGCACCAGTCTGGGCGTGCAGGATTTCGACCCGGACGTGCAGCGGGCGATCAACCGCATCCAAGGCGTGGATGAAACCATGGCCATCATCCAGGCCTGCCGCGACAACGGCATGCGCTCGGTCAACGTGGACCTGATCTACGGCCTGCCACGGCAGACGCTGGAAGGCTTCGGGCGCACGCTGGACACGGTGATGGAAGCGCGCCCGGACCGCCTGGCCATCTACGGCTACGCGCACCTGCCGCACATGTTCAAGGCGCAGCGGCAGATCCACGATGCCGACCTGCCAGACCCCGAACAGAAGCTGGCCCTGCTGGGGCTGGCGGTCGAGCGGTTGTCGCGTGATGGCTACCAGTACATCGGCATGGATCATTTCGCGCTGCCCGAGGAAGACCTGTCCCGCGCGCAGCGTGCCGGCAGCCTGCACCGCAATTTCATGGGCTATACCACCCATGCCGAAACCGACCTGCTGGGGCTGGGCGTCAGCGCCATCAGCCGCATCGACAACAGCTACAGCCAGAACCCGCGCGATCTCGTCGGCTGGGAGGCGCGGTTGGATCAGGGCCTGCTGCCGGTGTGGCGGGGCTTGGAACTGGATGCGGACGACATCCTGCGTGCCGAGCTGATCCAGGAGCTGATGTGCCACGGCAAGGTGGATGGCCGCGCACTCGGCCAGCGTCATGGCGTGAATTTCGACAGCTACTTCGCCGATGAGCTGGAGGCACTGAAGCGGCTGGAGCAGGATGGTCTGGCCAGCTGCCAGGACGGCGTGGTCTCGGCCACCCGTCCGGGGCGCCCGCTGCTGCGGCTGATTGCCATGTGCTTCGACCGCTACCTGAAGGCACCACAGCAGCCGGCCCGCTATTCACGCGCGATCTGAGCCTGCCTGCCGCAGCCGATGTGGTCGCCGCAATTCACAATTGCGGCCCGATCAGGCACGCTATTGCGATGCCCGGGTGGCGAAACTGGTAGACGCAAGGGACTTAAAATCCCTCAGCTGAAAGGCTATGCGGGTTCGATCCCCGCCCCGGGCACGACTTCATCTCGTCAGGAGTGGCATGAGCGCCCCGATCACCGCAGCGGCCCAGCCGCGCATTGGCATCATTGGGTTGGGTTATGTGGGGCTACCGTTGGCGGTCGAGTTCGGCAAGGTGCTCGACGTGCTGGGCTACGACATCGATGCCGCGCGCGTGGCCGAACTCAATGCCGGCCATGACCACACCCTTGAAACCGACGATGCGGAACTGGCCGCGGCCCGGCATGCGCGTTACAGCGCCGATGCCGCCGAACTGGCCGCCTGCAATGTCTACATCGTCACTGTGCCTACGCCGATCGATGCCTACGAGCAGCCTGATCTGGGGCCGATGCGTGCGGCCAGCCAGCTGATCGCGGGCGTGCTCAAGCGCGGCGATCTGGTGGTCTACGAATCCACCGTGTATCCGGGCACGACGGAGGAAGTCTGCGTGCCCTTGCTGGAACAGGGATCGGGCCTGCGCTTCAACGCGGATTTCTATTGCGGCTACAGCCCGGAGCGCATCAATCCGGGTGACCGCGAGCGGCGCCTGCCTGACATCCGCAAGATCACCGCCGGCTCCACCGCCGAAGCGGCGGATGTCGTGGACGCGCTGTACCAGCGCATCATCACCGCAGGCACCTGGCGTGCGCCGTCCATCCGCGTGGCCGAGGCGGCCAAGGTGGTGGAGAACATCCAGCGCGATGTGAACATCGCACTGGTCAACGAGCTGGCGCTGATCTTCGACCGCCTCGGCATCGATACGCTGGACGTGCTGGAAGCGGCGGGAACCAAGTGGAATTTCCTTCCGTTCCGGCCCGGCATGGTGGGTGGCCACTGCATCGGCGTGGACCCGTATTATCTGCTGCACAAGTCCGAGAGCATGGGTTACCACCCTGATCTGATCCACACCGCGCGGCAGGTGAACAACCGCGTGGTCGCGCATGTGGTCGCCCGGGTGCGGCAGTTGCTGGAAGGGAAGGGCAAGGCGCTGCAGAACGCACGCGTGCTGGTGCTGGGCGTGACCTTCAAGGAAGACTGCCCGGATCTGCGCAACAGCCGCGCCTTGGACCTGGTGCAGATGCTGGCCGCCGCGGGAGCCGACGTGGACGCTTTCGACCCGTGGGCCGACCCGCGCGGCGCGCATGCCATGGGTGGCGTTGATCTAGTGAAAGCCCCGCAGGCTGGTGCTTACGACGCCGTGGTGCTGGCCGTCGCACACCGTCAGTTTCGTGAATTCGACGTCAACGCCATCCGCGCCCTGGGTGTGCCGGACATGGTGGTCTATGACGTGAAATCAGCGTGGCCACGGGAAGTAATTGACGACCGGTTGTAGAATCCGCCATCCGCGAGTTCGAGGACGGTAATGCATCGTTATCTGGTTTATGTGCTGGCGCTGATCCTGCTGCCGGTGTCGCTGGCGCTGGCCAGCTATTGGCCTGCCTGGTATTGGGGCGTGGGCCTGTTCGCGCTGATGTCGGTGCTCGGCACCTGGGATGTGCTGCAGCGCCGCAGCGTGCTGCGGCGCAACTATCCGGTGCTGGCGCATTTCCGCTACGGCTTCGAGTCCATCGGCCCGGAAATCCGCCAGTATTTCGTACAGAGCGACCTGGAGGACGTGCCGTTCTCGCGCCAGCAGCGGCAGCTGATCTACCAGCGCTCGCGCAACGAGATGGACGTGGTGCCGTTCGGCACGCTGCGCAGCACCTATGCGGTGGACTACGAGTGGATCAACCACTCGATGTCGCCGACCACCATTCCGCAGCATGATTTCCGCGTGGTGATCGGCGGGGAGTGCGCCAAGCCGTATTCGTGCAGCGTGTTCAACATTTCGGCGATGAGTTTTGGTTCGCTCTCGGCCAACGCCGTGCGTGCGTTGAACAAGGGCGCCAAGCTGGGCAATTTCTATCACGACACTGGCGAGGGCTCGATTTCGCCGTATCACCGCGAGAACGGTGGTGACCTGGTGTGGGAAATCGGTTCGGGCTACTTCGGTTGCCGCGACGAGAATGGCCGTTTCAACGAGGAGCGCTTTGCCGCCAATGCCGCGGATGATCAGGTCAAGATGATCGAGATCAAGCTGTCGCAGGGCGCGAAGCCGGGCCACGGCGGCGTGCTGCCGGCGGCCAAGGTGAGTGCGGAAATCTCGCTGACCCGTGGTGTGCCGATGGGCGTGGACTGCGTGTCGCCGTCCAAGCACTCGGCATTCTCCACGCCGGTGGAACTGCTGCAGTTCGTAGCGCGCCTGCGCGAGCTGTCCGGCGGCAAGCCGGTGGGATTCAAGCTGGCCATCGGCCACCCGTGGGAATGGTTCGGCATCGCCAAGGCCATGCACGAAACGGGTCTGCTGCCGGATTACATCGTCGTGGACGGTGCCGAAGGCGGCACCGGTGCCTCGCCGGCAGAGTTCATCGACCATGTTGGCGTGCCGATGAACGAAGCGCTGATCCTGGTGCACAACACGCTGGTGGGCCTGAACCTGCGCGAGCGTATCCGTCTGGGTGCGGCCGGCAAGATCACCAGTGCGTTCGAGATCGCGCGCACCATCGCGCTGGGCGCGGACTGGTGCAATGCAGGCCGTGGCTTCATGTTCGCGCTGGGCTGCATCCAGTCGCTGAGCTGCCACAACGACAAGTGCCCCACCGGCATTGCCACGCAGGACCCCAGCCGCTGGCGTCATCTGGAGCCGGTGGACAAGGGCCAGCGCGTGTTCAATTACCACGACAACACCCTGCGCGCGCTGCGTGATCTGCTGGGTGCGGCGGGCCTGCACGATCCGTCCGAACTGGGGCCGGAGCACATCCTGCGCCGTGTTTCGCCGGTGGAAATCCGCTCCTTCGCCAGCCTGTACCGCTATCTGGAACCGGGCGAGCTGTTGACCCAGGTGCCGGAACACACCGTGTTCCGCGATTACTGGGCCGATGCCTGCAGCGATTCCTTCATTCCGCCGACGCGGATGGTGGCGATGCGCTCGAGCAAGCTGCGCTGAGGGAGCGAGGCTTTGTGGCCCAAGGTTTGGGCCATGCCGCGTTCATTGCCGTCTGTACGGGGATGGCGGCGGAACGGAATACCCCGGGTGCGCTTCGCTTACCCGGGCTACGTTCTTCATCAGATCAGCGTCTGAGCCAGTGGATGGCGCCGTCAGCGGCGCGCAGGCCGCTGGCGTAGCTGGCAGTCAGCAGGTAACCGCCGGTAGGGGCTTCCCAGTCCAGCATTTCGCCAGCGCAGAACACGCCGGGCAGGGCGGTGAGCATCAGATTGCTGTCCATGGCTTCCAGACGCACGCCACCTGCGGTGCTGATGGTCTCGGCCATCGGGCGTGCACGCAGCAGGTGCAGTGGCAGCCGCTTCAGGGCGCGTGCGACAGCGGCGACATCGTTGCCGGCATCCTTGCCCAGTACCTCGAACACCAAGGCGGCACGCAGGCCGTCCAGTCCGGCAGCGCGGCGTAGGTGCTCACCGAAGCTGCGGCCCCTGCGTGAGCGGCTGAGGTCGGCCAGCAAGCGTGCTTCCTCGCGGCCCGGCACCAGATCCAGATGCAGCACCGCGTGGCCGTCACGGTTGATCTGCTCGCGCAGATCCGCCGACAGCGCATAGATCAGGCTGCCTTCGATGCCGTAATCGCTGATGACGCATTCGCCCTGCAGCTGCTGCTCCTGGCCGTGGACGTCCTGCCAGTGCGCGACCACGGGTTTAAGCGGTGCACCGGCATGGCGCTGGCGGAAATGGGGTGTCCAGTCGATGTCGAAACCGCAGTTGGCCGGCTGCAGCGGTGCAACGTCCACGCCGCGTTCCTGCAGCAGCGGCACCCAGCCGCCATCGGAGCCAAGCTGCGGCCAGCTGCCACCACCCAGCGCCAACACTGTGGCGTCGGCGTGCACGGCGGTCTCGCCGTCTTCGGTGGCCATGCGCAGGCTGCCATCGGCGTTCCAACCCTGCCAATGGTGCTGCACATGGAAACGCACGCCCTGTTCCTTCAGACGGCGCACCCAGCCGCGCAGCAGCGGGGCGGCCTTGCGATCCACCGGGAACACACGGCCCGAGCTGCCCACATAGGTTTCCACGCCCAGACCCTGCGCCCAGCGGCAGAGCGCGGCGGCGTCGAATGCGTCCAGCCAGTCGGCGACCTGCGCCTGCCGCTCGCGGTAGCGGCTGTCGAACAACGGGCGCGGATCGGAGTGGGTGAGGTTGAGGCCACCCTTGCCGGCGATCAGGAACTTGCGCCCCGGCGACCCCTTGGCCTCATAGAGATCCACGGCCAGCCCCGCCGCGCGCAGGCGTTCGGCGGCGAACAGCCCCGCAGGGCCGCCGCCGATCACCGCGACGCATTTATCAGCGAGGTTTGACATCGAGCAGTTCGACGTCGAACACCAGCGAGGAACCGGCCGGAATCGGGCCCACGCTGCGGTTGCCATAACCGTACTCGGCTGGAATCATCAGCGTGCGCTTGCCGCCGACCTTCATGCCGGCGACACCTTCGTCCCAGCCACGGATCACCTGCTTCTCGCCCAGGTCGAAGGCGAACGGTTCGCCACGGTCCACCGAGCTGTCGAACTTCTCGCCGTGTTTGTCCGGCACGCGCTCGTCGTAGATCCAGCCGGTGTAGTGGACGCTGACCTTGGTGCCGGGCACGGCTTCGGCACCGGTACCTGGCACCGTGTCGATGCGCTCGAAGGTGGCGATGCTGCCGCCCGGCGGCGGACCCGGGGGCGTACAGCCAGCGGCGAGCACGGACAACAGCAGGGGGATGAACAGACGACGCATGGCGCGCTCCGGCGGGAAAGGCGTGCAAGGGTAGCGCATCGATGCCGGGTATCATGGCGCGATGGCGAAACTGCTGCTCAATCTGCGCAATGTCGGTGAGGACGAAAGCCGCGATGTCGGCGAACTGCTCGACCGCAACAACATCCCCTGGTACCGCACCGAGGCCAGCCCCTGGGGCATTTCCAGCGGCGGCATCTGGCTGCGCGAAAACGAGGACCACCCGCGCGCCAAGGCGCTGATGGCCGATTACCAAGCACAGCGCTCGCAGCGCGTGCGCGCCGAGCGTGAGGCAGGCCTGCGCGATGGCACGGCCGAGACCTTCGGCTCTGTGTTCAGGCAGCGCCCGCTGTTCGTGATCACCGTGCTGCTGGGCATGCTGGCCGCCGCCGCGCTGGTGCTGCTGCCGTTCGTCCTGCTGCGCGGCTGAAGACGGTCTGTGTGGCTGCTTCTGCCGTGCGAAGCGGGTGGGGCTGCGCTGTTCCTGAACGTAATGCCTGAACCCGCTCGCCAGCGGCCCTCTGAAACCCGTCGTTTAAACTATCCGCATGATCGTCAACACCGCTGCCTACCACTTCGTCCCCCTCGATGACGCGCAAGCGCTCACCGGCACCCTGCTGGAGCGTGCGCAGGCGCTGGATCTGCGCGGCACCATCCTGGTGGCGGAGGAGGGCATCAACCTGTTCCTGGCGGGCAGCCGCGAGGGTATCGACAGCTTCTACGCACAGCTCAAGGCGGACACCCGCTTCGCGGACATGCGCGTGAAGTACAGCCTCAGCCACATGCAGCCGTTCGCGCGGCTCAAGGCCAAGTTCAAGTCCGAGATCATCAGCTTCCGTCGTGACGACGGGCAGCCGTTGGACTACCCGCGCGCACCCAGCGTGGCCCCGGCCACCGTGCAGCGCTGGCTGCGGCAGGGACATGACGATGCGGGCAAGCGCGTGGTGATGCTGGATACCCGCAACGCGCAGGAATTCGCGCATGGCACGTTTGCCGGCGCGCTCACCCTGCCCATCGCCAAGTTCACCGACCTGCCGGCGGCGCTGGAGCCGCACCGCGAGGCCCTGGCCGACGCCACGGTGGTCAGCTTCTGCACCGGTGGCATCCGCTGCGAGAAGGCGGCGCTGTGGATGCAGAACGATGGCATGCACAACGTGCTGCAGCTGGAGGGCGGCATCCTCGGCTACTTCGAGGAAGTGGGCGGCGAGGGCTACGAGGGGCGCTGCTTCGTGTTCGACGAGCGCGTGGCGCTGGATGCACAGCTGCAGCCGCTGGTGGATCACGAGGATGTGGTTGCGGGCTGAGTTCCGCTTCGATTGGAGTGCTGGCGCGGTGGTGGACGGGCTTCGTTTCCCCTCTCCCCGGTCCTCTCCCGCAAGGGGATAGAGAGTTCGCGTCGCAAGCTGGTCGCCGCTGCGGGTCAGGCTTCAGGGCGCGCAGCGCTCACCGGATGACGGCGGCTGGCTGAAATCAGCGTTCAGCCGGTGGTGGTTCCGTATTGGCCGCGTGGCCCCATATCAAGGGCATTACCTACGGAAGCCACCGCATGATTCCGCTGTCCATTCTTGACCTTGCGCCCGTCTGTGAAGGGGCCAGCCCCCGCCAGGCCTTTGCCAACATGCTTGATCTGGCCCAGCACGCCGAGGGCTGGGGCTACCAGCGCTACTGGCTGGCTGAGCACCACAACATGCCGGGCATCGCCAGCGCGGCCACCTCGCTGCTGATCGGCCATGTGGCCGGTGGTACGTCCCGCATCCGTGTGGGCGCGGGCGGCATCATGCTGCCCAACCATTCCCCGCTGCAGGTGGCCGAGCAGTTCGGCACGCTGGCCTCGCTGTACCCGGGGCGCATCGATCTGGGGCTGGGCCGTGCGCCGGGCACCGACCATGCCACCGCCCGCGCGCTGCGCCGCTATTTCGACAGCGCCGAGCAGTTCCCGCAGGACGTGGCCGAGCTGCTGCATTACTTCGAGCCGGCGCAGGCCGGGCATAGCGTGCAGGCGGTGCCGGGCGCGGGTGTGGAGGTGCCGGTGTGGCTGCTTGGCTCCAGCCTGTTCAGTGCGCGGCTGTCGGCGGCCATGGGCCTGCCGTTCGCGTTCGCTTCGCATTTCGCGCCGGACGCGATGGATGAAGCGCTGGCCCTGTACCGCAAGGAATTCCGCGCGTCGGCAAGGCTGCAGCAACCCTATGCCATCCTGGCCTTGAACGTGGTGGCCAGCGATTCGCTGGAACGGTCGCGGCGCCTGTTCACCACCCAGCAGCAGAGTTTCGTGAACCTGCGCCGTGGTCGCCCGGGGCAGATTCCGCCGCCTATCGACGATATCGAGGGCTTCTGGGAACCGCACGAAAAGGCCGGCGTGGAGCGCGCACTGGCGTGCACGGTGCTGGGAGATCCGGCGCAGGTGGGCGAGGGCATGGCCGCCTTTGTTGAACGTCATCGCCCGGACGAGCTGCTGCTGACCGCCAACATCTTCGACCATCAGGCGCGGCTGCGTTCCTTCGAGCTGGCGATGCAGGCCTGGACGGCCGTCAACGGCTGAGTGCCGCGTGGGTGCCTGCGGTTGGGGCGCGGAGTACGCCTCAGCCGCCCGTCCAGCGCTGCACCATCTCCATCACGCCGGTGACCAGCTGGCCCGAGCCGAGGCCGAAGAACACACCGCCGGCAATCGCGGCGACCCAGTTGAACAGCATCAAGCCGCCGTCACGCTCGATCAGTGCCAGCGCGAACAGCAGCAGCTGGAAACCGAACAGGTAGTTGGTGAAGGGGATCGGCAGGCTCAGCAGCACGCCGGTCAGGATCAGCAGCGCACCGGTGAGCATGCGCGCCGGCAACGGCGTGATCAGCATCGGCAGGCGTGGCTTGAGCATGCGGTCCAGCCGCTGCAGCGGGCGGCTGATCCTGCCCAGGAACTTGTGCATGGTGCCGCGCTTGGGGCCGCGTCGGGCGATGAAGCCGGGCAGCCACGGGCGCGACAGCCCGCACAGCAGCTGCAGACCCATCAGCAGCACCAGTGGCCCGCTGACCGCGCCGCCAACGCCCGGAATGGGAATGAAGGAGGGCAGGATGGCGACGAACAGGAACATGCCGAAGGCGCTCTGCTTGAGCCCCTGCAGCAGTTGGCCCAGCGTCAGCTGCTCCTCCGGGTCGCCCTGCTCGAACATCCCCAGCAGTGTGCGGATGCCTTCGTTGTGATAACTGCCCTCCGGCGGGGCACCGTGCGGATCAGCCGGTGGTGTCATCGGCGTCCTCTTCCGGCAGGCGGCGCAACAGCAGCTTGTCGATGCGGGCACCGTCCAGGTCCACGATCTCGATGCGCCAACCGGCCCAGTCGAAATACTCGCTGGCATGCGGAATGCGGCCGAAGTAGTGCATGCACATGCCGGCCAGCGTGTAGTAATCGCCCTCTTCGGCGTCGGGCAGGGCCGCGCCGTCCATCAACTCCTGCAGGTCGTCCACCGGCAGTGAGCCATCCACCAGCAGCGAGCCGTCGGCGCGGGTCACCACCAGCGCGTCCTCGTCACTGTTCTCCGGTGCCTGCAGGCGGCCGACCACGGCGCCCATCAGGTCGGAAATGGTCACCACGCCCTGGATTTCGCCGTATTCGTCCACCACCAGTGCCATGGACTGGTGTTCCTCGCGGAAGATTTCCAGCAGCTTCATCGCGTGGGTGGATTCGGAAACGTAGACCGTCTCGCGCAGGTTCTCGAACAGGTTGTTGTTGTCGCCACCGTCCATGCGTGTGACCAGCGACTTCACCTCCAGAATGCCGGCGATGTCCTGGTCGTTGCCGCGGTACACCGGGTAGCGCGAATAGGCATGGTCGCGCATGGTCTGCAGGTTGCGGTCGGCATCGGAGGTGGTGTCCAGCCAGGCGATGCGGTTGCGCGGCGTCATCAGACTGTCGGCGGTGCGGTCGCCCAGACGCATGACGCGGTTCATCATGTCGCGCTCGTGGCTGTCGATGACGCCCTGCTCGTGGCTCTCCGCTACCAGCATGCGGATTTCTTCTTCACTGACGGAGGCCGACTCGGTCTTGCCTAGGCCCACCACGCGCAGCACCAGCTGGGTGGAGCGGGACAGCAGCCAGACGCCCGGGGCGGCGATGCGGGCCAGCCAGCTCATCGGCACGGCCACGAAGCTGGCGATGTCCTCCGAACGGGTCAGGGCCAAGCGCTTGGGCACCAGTTCGCCGAAGATCAGTGTAAGATAGGTGATCAGGGCCACTGCCAGCGCCTTGCCGGTCAGGTCGGCATAGCCGAAGCCGGGGGCCAGCTGGCGCAGCCAGTCGCCGATCATCAGGCCGATGGATTCACCACCGTAGACACCGGTCAGGATGCCGATCAGGGTGATACCGATCTGTACGGTGGACAGGAAATTCTCTGGCTTTTCAGACAGTTCCAGTGCGCGGGCAGCGCGCTTGCTGGTCGTTGCCTGCTGCTTGAGGCGGCTCTTGCGCGAGGTCATGACCGACATTTCGGACATGGCGAAGAAGCCGTTGAGCAGAATCAGGGCCAGAACAATCAAAAACTCAAACACGGGTCGCTCCCCGGGTTGGTGACAGGGAGGGCGGGTGCTTGCATTGGCGGCGGGCGGCTGGGAAAGCGTCCAGGCGCAGCGGCGGAGGGTAAGGGTCGTCGTCCATAGGATGCGCCGCGGGGGCGCGGTGCGATCTTATCAAAGGCGGCAGGGCGGGCGGCAACGGATTGTTCACATTTGCGTGCCGTGCCAGCGCTATCTGTCATATAGGAATACCCTGAATGCCATATAGCCGTCATAATTCGCCCCCGGTGCCGTCCCTCCCGCGACGGCGAATAGGCTCCCCATGTTTTCGTTGCAGACCATCTTTGGCTCCGGCAAGCAGTTCTACACCTACCTCGACGAGGCCGCGCAGGCCGCTTATGACAGTGCCAAGGCCCTGCATGGAATGATGCGCGAGGCCGATCGTCAGCCGGCGCTGGATGCGTTCAAGCTTGCCCGCCTGCGCGAGCGCGCGGCGTCGGACAAGATCAGCCAGGCCCTGGTTGACAGCTTCATGACCCCGATCGAGCGCGAGGACATCGAAGCGCTGGGTTCGGCGCTGTACAAGATCCCCAAGCAGATCGAGAAGTTCGCCGACCGCTATTCGCTGGCCGTGCAGCACCTGGACCAGATCGATTTCGCCCCGCGTGCGGCGATGCTGGAGCAGGCTGCCGGGGTGGTGGTGGAAATGGTCAATGACCTGCGCCACATGAACCTGGACCGCATGACCGCGCTCAATGAAAAGCTGCGCGCGCTGGAAAACGAGGCCGACCGCCTGATGCTGGAGCTGTACCGCGACATCTATTCCGGTCGCCTGGACAACCTGCAGATGTTCCTGCTCAAGGAATTCTTCGAGATCCTGGAAAAGGCCATCGACCGTTGCCGCGAAGCCGGCGTGGTGGTCTACCAGATCGTGCTCAAGAACAGCTGACGGGGACGCTCGATGCTCACCCTCGTCCTGGTGGTGATCCTGGCCGCACTCGTCTTCGAGTTCATCAACGGCTTCCACGACACCGCCAACTCAATCGCCACCGTGGTGGCAACCAAGGTGCTGTCACCCGGCTGGGCAGTGATGCTGGCCGCGGGCATGAACCTGATTGGCGCATTGACCGGTACCGCGGTCGCGCTGACCATCGCCAACGGCCTGCTCAACACCAATGTGGTCGACGTAACGCCGCAGGTGATCCTGTGCGCGCTGCTCGGCGGCATCGTCTGGAACCTGATCACCTGGTGGAAAGGCCTGCCGTCCTCGTCCTCGCACGCCCTGATCGGCGGCCTCTGCGGTGCCGGCCTGGCCGCGGCACACAACAACTGGGATGCGCTGATCTGGTCGCAGAATCTCGGCAACTGGGCGCAGAACAAAGGCCTGCTGTGGAAGGTGTTCGTGCCGATGATCACCTCGCCGGTGGCCGGCTTCCTGCTGGGCATGGTTGTGATGTGCCTGCTGTGGGCGATCATCGCCGGCATGGCCCGCGCCGGTGGCGTGCTGGGCCGTCTGGCGCGCCCGCGCTGGGTCAATGCGTTCTTCGGCAAGGCACAGATCGTCTCGGCTGCCTACATGGGCTTCGCCCACGGTCACAACGACGCGCAGAAGACCATGGGCATCATCGCCATGACCCTGATCGGTGCCGAAGCCGCCGGTGCGTTGAACGACCTGCCGTCGTGGCTGGCGTTCATGCATCCCAACGCGCACGCCGGTGACGGCATCGCCATGTGGATCGTGCTGACCTGTGCGGTGGTGATGGCTGCCGGTACCGCTTCGGGCGGCTGGAAGATCATCAAGACGCTGGGCCACAAGATGGTCAAGCTGCACCCGATCCACGGCTTCGCCGCGGAGACCAGTTCGGCCACCATCCTGACCCTTGCGGCGCACTTCGGCATGCCGGTCTCGACCACGCACAGCATCTCCACCGCGATCATGGGCGTCGGGTTCGCCAAGAACCCCAAGTCGCTGCGCATCGGCGTGATCGAACGCATCATCTGGGCGTGGATCCTGACCATTCCGGCGGCAGGCGGCTGTGCGTATCTGATCCTCCGGTTCTTCGAGCTCGTCGGCTGGAACTGATGGGTTTCAGTTGCTGACATGCAAAAGCCCGCCAGCGATGGCGGGCTTTTCGTTTGGCGCCTGCGCACTCAGGCGAACGCCTCACGGTGATGCAAAAAGAAAGCCCGCTGTTGCCAGCGGGCTTCCGGTTGCGCGGGATGCGGTGGCGCTGGTGGGAATCAGACTTCCAGCGATGCCAGATCGCCCTTGCTCTCCAGCCAGCCCTTGCGGTCCGGCGCGCGCTTCTTGGCCAGCAGCATGTCCATCAGCGAGCGGGTCTGCTCGCCGTCGTCCACGGTCAGCTGCACCAGGCGGCGGGTATCCGGGTGGATGGTGGATTCGCGCAGCTGCTGCGGGTTCATTTCGCCCAGACCCTTGAAGCGGGTAACGCTGACCTGGCCGCGGATCTTCTCGCGCTCGATCTTGTCCAGCATCGAGCGCTTTTCTTCCTCGTCCAGTGCGTAGAACACCTGCTTGCCCACGTCCACGCGGAACAGCGGCGGCATGGCCACGAACACATGGCCGGCATCCACCAGTGCGGGGAAATGGCGCAGGAACAGGGCCGCCAGCAGGGTGGCGATGTGCAGGCCGTCGGAGTCGGCGTCGGCCAGAATCACGACCTTGCCGTAGCGCAGGCCCGACAGGTCGTCCTTGCCCGGGTCACAGCCGATGGCCACGGCCAGGTTGTGCACTTCCTCGGAAGCCAGCACGCTGCCGGAAGCTACTTCCCAGGTGTTCAGGATCTTGCCGCGCAGCGGCAGGATGGCCTGGAAATCCTTGTCACGGGCCTGCTTGGCACTGCCGCCTGCCGAGTCACCTTCCACCAGGAACAGTTCGGTGCGCGACAGGTCCTGGCTGATGCAGTCGGCCAGCTTGCCGGGCAGGGCGGGGCCCTGGGTGACCTTCTTGCGGGTGACCAGCTTCTCGGTCTTCAGGCGCGCGCTGGCGCGCTCGATGGCGATCTGTGCGATCTTCTCGCCCAGTTCCACGTTCTGGTTCAGCAGCAGGCTGAAGGCGTCGTGCACGGCGCTTTCAACAAAGCCAGCGGCCTGGCGCGAGGACAGGCGTTCCTTGGTCTGGCCGCTGAACTGCGGGTCGGTCATCTTCAGCGAGAGCACGAAGGACACGCGGTCCCAGACGTCTTCCGGTGCCAGCTTCACGCCACGCGGCAGCAGGTTGCGGAAGTCGCAGAACTCACGCAGCGCCTCGGTCAGGCCGGTGCGCAGGCCATTGGCATGGGTGCCGTGCTGAGCGGTGGGGATCAGGTTGACGTAGCTTTCCTGCACCAGCTCGCCTTCCGGCAGCCAGGCCACGGCCCAGTCCACGATCTCGGTTTCCTTCTTCAGGCTGCCGGTGAACAGGTCTGCCGGCAGCATCTCGCGCTCGCCCAGCTCGGCCTTCAGGTAGTCACGCAGGCCATCCTCGTAATACCAGGTGTCGGTCTCACCGGTGGCCTCGTCGTTGAGCTTGACCGTCAGGCCCGGGCACAGCACGGCCTTGGCGCGCAGCAGGTGGCGCAGCGCACGCACGTTGAACTTGGGCGTGTCGAAATACTTGGGGTCGGGCCAGAAGCGCAGGCGGGTGCCGGTGTTCTTCTTGCCGACGCTGCCCACCACTTCCAGCGGGCTGGCACGGTCGCCGTTGCGGAAGGTGATGCGGTGCTCGCTGCCTTCGCGGCGGATGTGGATTTCCACCAGCGTGGACAGCGCATTGACCACCGACACGCCCACGCCATGCAGGCCACCGGAGAAGGTGTAGTTGCGGTTGCTGAATTTGCCGCCGGCGTGCAGGCGGGTCAGGATCAGCTCCACGCCGGGAATCTTCTCTTCCGGGTGGATGTCAACCGGCATGCCGCGGCCGTCATCGCTGACCTCGCAGCTGCCGTCTTTGAACAGGGTGACTTCCACCGTCCTGGCGTGCCCGGCCAGGGCCTCGTCCACCGAGTTGTCGATGACTTCCTGCGCCAGATGGTTCGGGCGGGCGGTGTCGGTGTACATGCCTGGGCGGCGTTTGACCGGGTCCAGGCCGGAGAGGACTTCGATGTCGGCGGCGTTGTAACGGGCGTTCATGTATCTCGGATAAGGCGCAAAGCGACGAGGGAGTTTGCGGTCTGGCGTGGATTTTTGCACGCGGGGCATTCAGGGCGCGGGCAGTTCCGGGGCGGTATCCTATGTCCGGTTCAAGATGAGCCCCGCCTTGCCGGGTGGGGCATTCCCAGGAGGAATCGGATGAAATCTTCGAAATTGCTGGTTCTGGCCGCACTTGCCGCCACCGTTGTCGCGGTGCCGCTGGTGATGGCACAGAGTGCTGACAAGACCAAGACCGCCGAGGCCGAGGTAAAGGCCCAAGACGACAAGGCGCAGAGCGAGGCCGACCAGAAGGCCAAGCGCCGTGCCGCCGCTGCCGCGCAGGAAAAGGCCCAGGCGGGCCAGGATCAGGCGCAGCCGGTCGAGGAAGAGGAAGAGGAAGCCCGTCGCCGTCGTTGACGGGGGCTTCCCGCGGATGTTCGACGCCCCGGCGCAAGCCGGGGCGTCTTTTTTTGGATTCGCACGCATCCCGTGCTTGGGTGTTTTGGCGACAACCTTTAAACTAGGGCTTTCCGGGAGGCAGTGAGCCATGACCCCCCTTATTTTTGTTACTGGCGGTGTGGTGTCCTCGCTTGGCAAGGGCATTGCAGCCGCGTCTCTGGCCTCCATCCTCGAGGCGCGTGGCCTGAAGGTCACGATGATGAAACTGGACCCGTACATCAACGTGGATCCAGGCACGATGAGCCCCTTCCAGCATGGTGAGGTCTACGTTACCGACGACGGTGCCGAGACCGACCTTGACCTTGGGCACTACGAGCGTTTCGTGCATACGCGGCTGAGCCGCAAGAATTCGGTCACCACCGGCCGCATCTACGAGAACGTGATCCGCAAGGAGCGCCGGGGCGATTACCTGGGCGCCACCGTGCAGGTAATCCCGCACATCACCGATGAAATCCGCCGCTGCATCGACGAGGCCACCGAAGGCTTCGACGTGGCGCTGGTGGAAATCGGCGGCACCGTGGGTGACATCGAATCGCTGCCGTTCCTGGAGGCAATCCGCCAGGTGCGTACCGAGCGCGGCCCGGAAAAGGCATTGTTCATGCACCTGACGCTGGTGCCGTTCATCGGTGCTGCCGGTGAGCTGAAGACCAAGCCCACCCAGCATTCGGTGAAGGAACTGCGCTCCATCGGCATCCAGCCGGACGTGCTGCTGTGCCGTTCCGAGCACGCCATTCCGGATTCGGAACGCCGCAAGATCTCGCTGTTCACCAACGTCTCCGAGCGCGCCGTCATCAGCGTGCCGGACGTGGAAGTGTTGTACCGCGTGCCGATGGGTCTGCATGCGCAGGGCCTGGACGAAATCGTGGTCAACCAGCTCAAGCTGGGTGACAAGGCCGGCCCGGCCGATCTCTCCGAGTGGGAGTCGGTGCTGGATGCCGCCCTGCACCCGCTGGACGAAGTGACCATCGCGGTGGTTGGAAAGTACGTGGACCACCAAGACGCCTACAAGTCCGTGGGCGAGGCGCTCAAGCACGGCGGCCTGCGCCAGCGCACCAAGGTCAATCTGAAGTGGCTGGAAGCGCAGGAGCTGGCCGACGCCAATCTGGACGCGCTGCAGGGCGTGGACGGCATCCTGGTGCCGGGCGGCTTCGGTGACCGTGGCTTTGAAGGCAAGGTGCTGACCTCGCAGTACGCCCGTGAGCACAAGGTGCCGTACTTCGGCATCTGCTACGGCATGCAGGCGGCGGTGGTGGATTACGCCCGTCACGTGGCCGGTCTGGAAGGCGCCAACAGCACCGAGAACGACCGCCAGTCGCCGAACCCGGTGATCGGCCTGATCACCGAATGGCGTACCGCCAGCGGTGAGGTGGAAAAGCGCGACGAGAAGTCCGATCTGGGCGGCACCATGCGCCTTGGCCTGCAGGAGCAGCGCCTGAAACCGGGCACGCTGGCCCATGAGCTGTACGGCAAGGATGTCGTGGCCGAGCGTCACCGCCACCGGTACGAGTTCAACAACCGCTACCGCACCCAGCTGGAAGATGCCGGCCTGGTGATTTCCGGCAAGTCGATGGACGACACGCTGGTGGAAGTGGTCGAGCTGCCGCGTGACAGGCACCCGTGGTTCCTGGCCTGCCAGGCGCACCCGGAGTTCCTGTCCACGCCGCGCGGCGGGCACCCGCTGTTCATTGGCTTCATCCGCGCCGCGCGCGAGAAGAAGGCCGGTGGCAAGCTGCTCAAGGAAGCGCGGGCCTGATGTCGTTTTTCCCTTCTCCTGCGGGAGAAGGTGCCCCGGAAGGGGCGGATGAGGGCAGCCCGATGGGGCGGTCCCTCAGTCCGACCTCTCTCCCGACGGGAGAGGGGTTCCACCATCACGAGGTGATTGAATGAAGCTCTGTGGTTTTGAAGTCGGCCTGGACCAGCCGTTGTTCCTGATCGCCGGCCCCTGCGTGATCGAGTCGATGCAGCTGCAGCTCGATACCGCTGGCAAGCTCAAGGAAATCACCCAGAAGCTGGGGATGAACTTCATTTTCAAGTCCAGCTTCGACAAGGCCAACCGCACCTCCGGCACCAGCTTCCGTGGCCCCGGCCTGGAGGAAGGCCTCAAGGTGCTGGCCGAAGTGAAGAAGCAGATCGGCGTGCCGGTGCTGACCGACGTGCACGAATACACCCCGATGGATGAAGTGGCCTCGGTGGTGGACGTGCTGCAGACCCCCGCTTTCCTCGTCCGCCAGACCGATTTCATCAAGAAGGTGTGCTCGGCCGGGCGCCCGGTGAACATCAAGAAGGGCCAGTTCCTCTCGCCGTGGGACATGAAGCCGGTCGTGGAGAAGGCCAAGTCCACCGGCAACAACGACATCATGGTCTGCGAGCGCGGTGCCAGCTTCGGTTACAACAATCTGGTCAGCGACATGCGTTCGCTGGCGGTGATGCGTGAGACCGACTGCCCGGTGGTGTTCGACGCCACCCATTCGGTGCAGCTGCCGGGCGGGCAGGGCAGCAGCTCGGGCGGGCAGCGTGAATTCGTGCCGGTGCTGGCGCGTGCGGCGGTGGCCGTGGGCGTGGCGGGCCTGTTCGCCGAAACCCATCCCAATCCCGCGTGCGCGCTGTCCGACGGGCCCAATGCGTGGCCGCTGGACAAGATGGAGGCGCTGCTGGAAACCCTGTTGGCGCTGGATTCGATCACCAAGAAGAACGGTTTCCTCGAAACCACCGTCTGAGCCCGACCCGCAATGGCCCGCCGCAACGGGCCATTGCCTTTTCAGGGGCTGGCAGTTGGCCGATTCCAGCTGAAAGCATCGCGCCTCGCCAGCCTCCGCATCGTTTAAACTGCGCAGTGATTTTGCGTTTCCCGCCGAATTCAGACTCAACCAGACGAGCCTATCCCCCAGATCATGACCAACATCGCCAAGATCCACGCCCGTGAAATCCTCGACAGCCGTGGCAACCCCACGCTGGAAGCCGAAGTCACCCTGGCTGACGGCTCCTTCGGCCGCGCCGCCGTGCCCTCGGGCGCCTCCACCGGTACCAAGGAGGCAGTGGAGCTGCGTGATGGCGACAAGACCCGCTACCTGGGCAAGGGCGTGCGCAACGCGGTGGCCAACGTCAACGGCCCCATCGCCAGCGCGCTGGCCGGTTTCGACGCCGAAGACCAGGCCGGGCTGGACCGCCGCCTGATCGATCTGGACGGCACCGAGAACAAGGGCCGGCTGGGCGCCAATGCGCTGCTGGGTGTTTCCATGGCCGCCGCCCATGCCGCTGCTGCCTCGAAGAAGCAGGCCCTGTGGCAGTACCTGGGCAGCAAGACCGGCGTTGCGCCGTCGCTGCCGGTGCCGATGATGAACATCATCAACGGTGGTGCCCATGCCGACAACAACGTGGACTTCCAGGAGTTCATGGTGCTGCCGGTCGGCTTCAGCTCGTTCAGCGAATCGCTGCGCGCCGGCACCGAGATCTTCCACGCGCTCAAGTCGGTGCTCAAGGGCCACGGCCTGAGCACGGCGGTGGGTGACGAAGGCGGCTTCGCGCCGGACTTCCGCAGCAACGTGGAAGCGCTGGACACCATTCTGGAAGCCATCGGCAAGGCCGGTTACACCGCCGGCGATGACATCCTGCTGGGTCTGGACGTGGCCTCCAGCGAGTTCTACGAGAACGGCAAGTACAACCTGGTCGGCGAGAACAAGCGCCTGACCTCGGACCAGTTCGTCGATTTCCTGGCCGACTGGACCAACCAGTACCCAATCATCACCATCGAAGACGGCCTGGCCGAGAACGACTGGGCGGGCTGGAAGCTGCTCACCCAGCGCATCGGCAGCAAGGTGCAGCTGGTGGGCGACGACCTGTTCGTCACCAACCCGAAGATCTTCGCCGAAGGCATCGAATCGGGCACCGCCAACGCCATCCTGATCAAGGTCAACCAGATCGGCACCCTGACCGAGACCCTGGAAGCCATCGCCATGGCCGACAAGGCCCACTACGCGGCCATCGTCTCGCACCGTTCCGGTGAAACCGAAGACACCACCATCGCCGACATCGCCGTGGCCACCACCGCCACCCAGATCAAGACCGGCTCGCTGTGCCGCAGCGATCGCGTGGCCAAGTACAACCAGCTGCTGCGCATCGAGGAAGCCCTCGGCAGCGGCGCGCGTTACGCCGGCCGTGACGCGTTCGTTTCGCTGAAGCGCTGACGCCGATGCGCAATTGGCGCTGGCTGCTGCTGGTGCTCGCGGTACTGCTGGCCCTCCTGCAGTACCGCTTCTGGTTCGGCCCGGGCAATTCGGGTGAAGTGATGATGCTCGAAGCCCAGGTCGCCAACCAGAAGCGTGACAACGATGGTCTGCAGCAGCGCAACGATGCGCTCGCCGCTGAGGTCAAGGACCTGAAGGAAGGCGAGGCCGCCATCGAGGAACGCGCGCGCAGCGAGCTGGGCATGATCAAGCCCGGCGAGAAGTTCTACCGCGTGGTGGAAGATGCCCCCGTGGCAGCACCGGTCGCGCCCGACGCACGGCAGGCACCCGCGCAGGGTGGCCCGACCCCCATCGAGGAGCACATTCCGTGATCACCCAGGTATGGGCGGTGGTGCCGGCTGCTGGCCGTGGCACACGTTTTGGCGGCCCGGTGCCCAAGCAGTATCTGCTGGCCGATGGCGAGCCGCTGTTGGCGCACGCGCTGCAGGCATTGCTGTCCCATCCCGGCGTGGCCGGGGTGATGGTGGCCATTGCCGAGAATGATGCGGATTGGCCGGGCTGGAGTTCCTTCGCCGACAAGCCGGTGTTGACCTGCGTTGGCGGGGAAACCCGTGCCGCGTCGGTGCTGGCGGGCCTGCAGGCACTGCCGGACAGCGTGCGTGCCGATGATTTCGTGCTGGTGCACGACGCTGCCCGTCCCAACCTGGCTGCTGCCGATCTGGGCCGCCTGCTGGAAGTGGGGCGCGCCGATCCGGTGGGCGCGATTCTTGCCGCGCCCGTGCGCGACACGCTCAAGCGTGCCGGGGACGATGGCGGCATCGACCGCACCGAACCGCGCGAGCGCCTGTGGCGCGCGCTGACCCCGCAGCTGTTCCGTCGTCACCAGCTCAGCCGCGCGCTGCTCGATGCCGCCGCCGCGGGCGTGGATGTGACCGACGAGGCCATGGCGCTGGAGCGGCAGGGTGTACGCCCACTGCTGGTGGAAGGTGACGAGAGCAACTTCAAGGTCACCACGCCGACCGACCTCGCCCGCTTTGAATTCGAGCTGTCGCGGCGCGGCAGCTGATCCCCTTTGCCGGCGGCTGTCGCCGGCGCAGCCAAGACGTAACGTATCGCCATGACTTCTTCCGTTCCGTTCCCGCCCATCCGTATCGGACAGGGTTACGACGTGCATGCCTTCGGTGAAGGCGATCACATCATGCTCGGTGGCGTGCGCGTGCCGCACCGGTGCGGCGTGCAGGCGCACAGTGACGGCGACGTGGTGCTGCATGCACTGTGCGACGCCATGCTTGGTGCACTGGCGCTGGGCGATATCGGCGTGCATTTCCCGCCGTCGGACGCTCGCTGGAAGGGTGCGGACAGCAGCCATTTCGTCAGCCACTGCAACACGCTGCTGCGCGAGCGCGGCTGGCAGGTGGGCAACGCCGACATCACCGTGATCTGCGAGCGGCCCAAGGTCGGCCCGCATGCCCTGGCCATGCGCGAAACCGTGGCGCAGCTGCTCGGCGTTGCGCTGGATCGGGTGAGCATCAAGGCCACCACCAGCGAGCAGCTGGGCTTCACCGGTCGTGAGGAGGGCATTGCCGCGCAGGCGGCGGTGCTTCTGGTTTCGGCATGAACGCATTGCCCCTGGCCTTTGGCGCGCCGCTGCTGACGGCGGCCATGCGCAGCGTGCCGGAAGACTTCCAGGTGGACGAACTGCCCGCCTTCGAGGCCACCGGCGAAGGCGAGCACCTGCTGCTCGACATCCGCAAGCGCGGCGCCAACACCGTGGCCATCGCCAAGCAGCTGGCGCAGTGGGCAGGTGTGGCCGAGATGGCGGTGAGCTATGCCGGTCAGAAGGACCGCCACGCCGTCACCACGCAGCGTTTCAGCGTGCACCTGCCCAAGCGTGTGTCGCCGGATATCGCCGCGCTGGATTCGGATGAAATGCAGGTGCTGGCGTCCACCTGGCACAACCGCAAGCTGCAGCGCGGTGCGCTGGCTGGCAACCGTTTCAAGCTGGTGCTGCGCGATGTGCAGGGCGATGCCGCCGCCATCGGCGAGCGCCTGCAGGCCATCGCTGGCCGTGGCCTGCCCAACTGGTTTGGTGAGCAGCGCTTCGGCCGTGACGGTGGCAATGTGCCGGCGTCGCTGCAGATGTTCGGCGGTCGCCGTGTGCGCAAGGACCAGCGCTCGATGCTGTTGTCGGCGGCCCGTTCGGCCCTGTTCAACCGCGTGCTGGCCGCGCGCGTGGAGCAGGGCAGCTGGGACAGCGCGCTGGAAGGCGAGGTATGGATGCTGGACGGCAGTCGTTCGGTGTTCGGGCCTGAGCCGATGAGCGAGGTGCTGGCTGAGCGCTTGGCGCGTTTCGACATTCACCCCAGTGCGCCGCTGTGGGGCGTGGGCGAACTGCGCAGCAGCGGTGCCGCGCGTACGCTGGAGGAGCAGGCGCTGTCCGACGAGCAGGCGCTCGCGCTGCGTGCCGGGCTGGAAGAAGCCGGACTGAAACAGGAGCGCCGCGCGCTGCGGTTGCGCCCGGCATTGATGCAGCACCAGTGGCTGGCCGATGACGTGCTCGAAGTGTCCTTCGCGCTGCCGCCGGGCTGCTACGCCACGGCAGTGCTGCACGAGCTGGGCACGGTGAACGACGCCAGCCGCAACGAGATACCCGCCGCCGAGTGAGCCGGCGGGCCAGCCTCAGCGGTTGGCCAGCAGCACCAGCATCGCACCGGTGCCGCCCTGCGCGGGCGGTGCGGAATGGAACGCCAGCACATCGTTGCGCTGGCGCAGCATGCGGTCCACCAGGTTCTTCAGCACCGGCGCGCCGCCATCGGACTGAAGGCCCTTGCCGTGGATGATGCGCACGCAGCCGTGTTCATGTGCGCGCGCTTCCAGCAGGAACTGGCGCAGCAGGGTTTCAGCCTGTGCGGCGGTGGCACCGTGCAGGTCCAGTTCGTCCTGCACCGAATACTGGCCGCGCTTGAGCCGCTGGAACATGCGTGCCGGCAGGTTGTCGCGGCGGTAGCTCGCCACGTCGCCAGCCTCCAGCGGTGTGCTGGAGCGCAGCAGGCGTGCGAATTCACCCAACGCCTCGGATTCATCCTGCTCGGCCATGCGCGCACGCGGCTTGGGCCGCGGCTTGGCCGTGGCCGGTGCCTGCACCTGCCGCATCGGCGTCACTTCGCCGATGGCCGAGCGGAACAGTGCGCTGTCGTCTTCATCTTCAGGGTGTGACATGCGCACAGCGTAACCGCCGTCTGATATCAGGCAAGTGGCAAGGGGGAAGTGGTCGTGCGCATTCCGGTATCATGGCCCTTCAGACGGCTCCAGCTGGCATTCGTGCCAACCGGGCCGATGGTTGCGGCGGGCAAGGGGAAGCCGCGTGATGTTCCAGTGATCCAGGTCTTTAATGCGCGTACTTGTAAGCAATGACGACGGTGTGGACGCCCCCGGCATCAAGATGCTCGCCGAGGAGCTCCGCAGTGCAGGGCATGAAGTCACCGTGGTGGCGCCGGACCGCGACCGTTCCGGCGCGTCCAACTCGCTCACCCTCGACCAGCCGGTGCGGCTGCGCCGCATCGACCACTACACCTGTTCGGTGGCCGGCACGCCGACCGACTGCGTGCATCTGGCGCTGACTGGCATGCTCGAATACGAACCGGACATCGTGGTCTCCGGCATCAACAACGCCGCAAACCTTGGCGATGACGTGATCTATTCCGGCACCGTGTCCGCCGCGATGGAAGGGCGCTTCCTCGGCCTGCCGTCGGTGGCGGTGTCGCTGGTCACCCACAAGCACGAAGCCAAGCACTTCCGCAGCGCGGCGCGCGCGGCGGTGGAAATCGTGGCGCGGCTCAAGGCGGATCCGCTGCCTGCCGACACCATCCTCAACGTCAACGTGCCGGACCTGGCCTGGGAAGACATCCGCGGGTTTGAAGTCACCCGCCTCGGCAACCGCCACCGTGCCGAAGCCTGCATTCCCGCCACCGACCCGCGCGGCAACACCGTGTACTGGATCGGCCCGGCCGGAAGCGAGCAGGACGCCGGCCCCGGCACCGATTTCCACGCGGTGCGCACCGGCTTCATTTCGATCACCCCGATCCAGGTGGACCTGACCCGCTATTCGGCGCTGGAAAAGGTCGCCGGCTGGGTGGGTGGGCTGACCGAATCGCTGAGGAAGGACCGATGACCCCGCGGCTGCGCCTGCAACCGGAGGCCGTCGGCATCGGCATGACCTCCCAGCGCGTGCGTGACCGTCTGGTCGACCGTCTGCGCGAAGCCGGCATCGGCAACGAGGTCACGCTCAATGCCGTGCGGGTAGTGCCGCGCCACCTCTTCATCGACGAGGCCCTGGCTTCGCGCGCCTATGAAGACACAGCGCTGCCCATCGGCCACGGCCAGACCATTTCCCAGCCCTGGGTAGTGGCACGGATGACCGAGGCGGTGCTGGCGGTCAACCCGAAAACCGTGCTGGAAGTGGGCACCGGTTCCGGTTACCAGGCTGCCATCCTTGGCGCGCTGGGGCTGGAGGTCTATACCGTGGAACGCATCGGCGACCTGCTCCGGCAGGCCCGCAAGCGCTTCCGCCAGCTGGGCATGAACATCCGCAGCAAGCACGACGACGGCCGCATCGGCTGGCCCGAGCACGGCCCTTACGATGCCATCGTGGTCACCGCCGCCGCCCCGGCGCTGGTGGACGCGCTGGTCGACCAGCTGGCCGTGGGTGGCCGTCTGGTCGCCCCGGTCGGTGGTGCAGGCGGACAGGTGCTGTTGCAATTGACGCGGCAGGCCGATGGCACCATTGCGCATGAAGAACTGGCGCCGGTGAGCTTCGTGCCGCTGCTGTCAGGCATGCTGGACTGACCCAGGACCAAGGACTGCAATGAAGATTTTCGGGCCGTTGTACGACCATGCATTGCGCTGGGCCGGGCACAAGCGTGCGCCTACCTACCTGACCATCCTCAGCTTCATCGAAGCCATCATCTTCCCGGTGATGCCGGAAGTGATGCTGATGCCGATGTGCGTGGCGCAGCCGCGCAAGGGCTGGTGGTTCGCCACCCTGAGCCTGATCGGCTCCATGGCCGGTGCCATGGTGGGCTACGCGCTGGGTCACTATGCGTTCGAGGTGCTCAAGCCGCTGTTCGAGATGATGGGCATGCTGCCGGCCATCGAGTCGGGCATTGCCACGCTGCAGGCGAAGATGGCCGAGTCGCCGTGGGCGGTGTTCACCTTCCTGGTGCTGGGTGGTTTCATGCCCATTCCGATGAAGGTCTTCACCTGGGCCTCCGGTATCGTAGGCGTACCACTGCCGCAGTATTTCCTGAGCATGTTGGTCGGGCGCGGCAAGCGCGTGTATCTGTTGGCGGCGGTGATCCGCTTTGGCGGCGCGAGCGCGGCCAATGCGCTGCGCCGCTGGATTGAGCCGCTGGGCTGGATCGCGACCGTGATGGTCGCGGGCCTGGTGGGCTGGCTGGTCTGGAGGGCGAAATTCGCATGAATGCAAAGGTCTTGGGCAAGGGATTCCGTAACGCCGCGGCGCTGGCCGTGGTCATCACGCTGGCCGGCTGTGGCACGGCCACGGTGGTGAAGAAGCCTTCCGGCGGTGGCACGGTCGCGCACCCGACGCCGCAGGTGTCGGTGGCCAAGCCGGGCCAGACGGTGGTGGTGCGCCGGGGTGACACGCTGTACGGCATCGCCCGCATCCAGAACATCACCCCGCGCGATCTGGCGGCCTGGAACCGGCTCTCCGAGCCGTACACGATCTACCCGGGGCAGACGTTGAAGCTCTATCCGGGCGGCGGTGCGCCGACGGCCTCGACCGGCAGCAGTTCCACCGCACCGCGTCCGGTCACGCAGACACCGGTGGCAGCGCCGGTCAACAGCGGCATCAGCTGGCGCTGGCCGGCCGAGGGTGCGCTGGTGGGCCGCTTCGTCGCGGGTGAGACCACCAAGCAGGGCGTGGACATCGCCGGCAGCAGCGGCCAGGCCGTGCGCGCGGCGGGCCCGGGCGTGGTGGTGTACTCCGGCGCCGGCCTGGTCGGCTACGGCGAACTGATCATCATCAAGCACAACGACCAGTGGCTGTCGGCCTACGGCCACAACCGCAAGCGCCTGGTCAATGAAGGGCAGAGCGTCAAGGCCGGTGATCAGATCGCCGAGATGGGCCGTACCGGCACCTCGCGCGACATGCTGCACTTCGAGATCCGCTACAACGGCAAGCCGGTGGACCCGCTGCTGTACCTGCCGAAGAAGTAAGCCGCAGCGTCATGCGCAACGAAAAAGCCCGACCATCTGGTCGGGCTTTTTTCATTTCTGGCTTCTACCGGTGCTGGCTTCAGCCCGCATTCTCAAGGATGAAGGCGGCCACCACCCGGCGGTTCTCACCGGCCAGCACGTTGAAGGTGCGGGCCGCCGATGCGTTGTTCATCACTTCGATGCCGATGCCGCGGGTCAGGCAGGCGGCCATGACCGCCGCGGGCGGGAACACCTGCTTCTCGCCCGTGCCAAGGATCACCAGCTCCGGGCTCTGCTCCAGGGCTACGTTCAGGTGCTCAGGCGTGAGCGCGGCGACGGATGGCACCGGCCAGTCCTCCACCAGCTTGTCCGGGGCAAGCACGAAGCTGTGCACCAGCACGCGGTCATTCACCTTGGCCTGGTGGCCATCGGCCGACCGCAGGGCATAGGCGTAATCAGGCAGTTCACGGCTCAACAGCATCGGCGTTCCTCGGCAATCAGCCGCGCGGCAGCACGATCTGGCGCTTTTCCTTGGCCGGGCGGTACAGCACGGCGACGTTGCCGATGCGCTGCACCAGCGCGCTGCCGCTGGCCTTGGCCAGCTCTTCGATCATGACGTCGCGCGCGTCGCGGTCTTCGGCGGCAATCTTCACCTTGACCAGTTCGTGGCGCTCCAGCACCTCATCCAGTTCCGCCAGGAAGGCGGGGGTGACCCCCTTGCCGCCGATCTGGAGCAGTGCTTTCAGATCGTGTGCTACGCCGCGCAGGAAACGGTTCTGGGCCGAGGTCAGGACGATGGACATGCAGGATTACGGGTTATCAAGGGGGTTCAGGGTATCATGACCACCCCCGAGAGCCTCATTGTCGATGCCTTCCCACAGCAAGAGCAGCCAGCGCTGGCTGAAAGAACACTTTTCCGATCCTTTTGTGAAAAAAGCACAGAAGGAGGGGATGCGCTCGCGTGCGGCCTACAAGCTGGAAGAGCTGCTCGAACGTGACCGGCTGCTGAAGCCGCACATGGTGGTGGTCGACCTCGGCGCTGCTCCGGGCGGCTGGTCTCAGCAGGTTCGTAGACAGATGGGCGATACCGGCCGGGTACTGGCCCTGGACATCCTGGAGATGCCGCCGCTGGCCGGCGTGGAGTTCCTTCATGGTGACTTCAGGGAAGAGACCGTCCTATCGCAGTTTGAAGCCATGCTGGGGAATCAGCCGGTAGACCTTGTACTGTCGGATATGGCCCCCAATAAGAGTGGGATGGATGCGGTCGACCAGCCGCGGATGATGCACCTGGCCGAGTTGGCGCTGGATTTCGCCGACAACCACCTCAAACCGGGTGGAGCGTTCCTGATCAAGCTGTTCCAGGGCGTTGGCTTTGACGACTACGTGCGTGAGATGCGCCGTCGTTATGACAAGGTGGTGATCCGCAAGCCGGAGGCCTCGCGCAAGCGCTCGCCCGAGGTCTATGCCTTGGGGCAGGGCAAGCGCGCACAGATCAAGTAAGCTCAACCATACGAATTGCGTCAGGAATTAGAGGAACGCCGGAGCCGATGAGGATGAACGACTTGACCAAGAACCTCCTGCTATGGGTGGTTGTCGCCGTCGTGCTGATGGTGGTGTTCCAGAGCTTCGCCCCGCGCGGTGGCAGCACCCCGGCCGGCGATGCGCGCAACTACACCCAGTTCCTGCAGGAAGTGGATTCGGGCCGGATCAAGTCGGTGGAATACACCGACAAGACCACGCTGACCACCAACCACCTGCGCTTCAAGCGCGCCGATGGCTCGGAGGGGCAGCTGTTCGCTCCGGCCGACCCGAAGCTGCTGGACCAGCTGTATTCCAAGAACATCGAAGTGGCCCGCCAGGAGCCGGCCACCGGCCCGGGTTTCTGGGGGCTGGTGCTGCAGTTTCTGCCGGTGCTGCTGCTGATCGGTTTCTGGATTTTCATGATGCGCCAGATGCAGGGCGGTGGCGGCGGTGCCAAGGGCGCGATGTCCTTCGGCAAGTCGCGCGCCAAGCTGCAGGGCGAGGACCAGATCAAGGTCACCTTTGCCGACGTCGCCGGTTGCGACGAGGCCAAGGAAGAAGTGGGCGAGCTGGTGGAGTTCCTGCGCGACCCGACCAAGTTCACCAAGCTGGGCGGCAAGATCCCGCGTGGCGTGCTGATGGTGGGCCCGCCGGGTACCGGCAAGACGCTGCTGGCCAAGGCCATTGCCGGCGAGGCCAAGGTGCCGTTCTTCGCCATCTCCGGTTCGGACTTCGTCGAGATGTTCGTCGGCGTCGGTGCCAGCCGCGTGCGCGACATGTTCGAGCAGGCCAAGAAGCATGCGCCGTGCATCATCTTCATCGACGAAATCGATGCCGTGGGCCGTCACCGCGGCTCGGGCATGGGCGGTGGCCATGACGAGCGCGAGCAGACCCTGAACCAGATGCTGGTCGAGATGGATGGCTTCGAGGGCGGTGAGGGCGTGATCGTGATCGCTGCCACCAACCGCCCCGACGTGCTGGACAAGGCGCTGCTGCGCCCGGGCCGCTTCGACCGCCAAGTCATGGTGGGCCTGCCGGACATCAAGGGCCGTGAGCAGATCCTGCGCGTCCACCTGCGCAAGGTGCCCGCTGCCGACGACGTGCGCCCGGAAGTGCTGGCGCGCGGCACCCCCGGTTTCTCCGGTGCCGACCTTGCCAACCTGGTTAACGAAGGCGCCCTGTTTGCTGCACGTCGCAACAAGCAGGAAGTGGACATGAAGGACTTCGAGGACGCCAAGGACAAGATCTACATGGGTCCGGAGCGCCGCAGCATGGTCATGCGCGAGGACGAGCGCCGCAACACGGCCTACCACGAGTCGGGCCATGCGGTTGTCGCCATGTCCCTGCCCAAGGCCGACCCGGTGCACAAGGTCACCATCATGCCGCGCGGCTGGGCGCTGGGCGTGACCTGGCAGCTGCCGGAGCACGACCACATCAGCAAGTACAAGGACCGCATGCTGGAAGAGCTGGCGATCCTGTTTGGTGGCCGTATCGCCGAGGAGATCTTCGTTGGCGAGATGTCGACCGGTGCCTCCAATGACTTCGAGCGTGCCACCAAGCTGGCCCGTGGCATGGTCACCAAGTACGGCATGTCCGACGTGATGGGCACCATGGTCTACGCCGATGAAGAGGCGGGCTATGGCATGCACAGCAAGACCATTTCCGAGGCCACCCAGCAGAAGGTGGACGCGGAGATCCGTCGCATCCTGGACGCGCAGTACGACGTCGCGCGCAAGATCCTGGAAGAAAAGCGCGATGTGGTCGAAGCCATGACCGCCGCGCTGCTGGAATGGGAAACCATCGATGCCGAGCAGGTGAAGGCGCTGATGGAAGGTCGCGAGCCTTCGCCGCCTGCAGGCTGGGTGGCCAAGTCCGGTGGCAACGATCGCCCCGGCGACGGCAAGGGCGGCGATGACCAGCGCCCGGTGACGCCGATCAGCGATCCGGCCGGGCAGCACTGAGCCGGCAAGCGCTGCGATGATTGGAGGAACGGGCCGGCTTGCCGGCCCGTTTCCGTTTGCGCGTCCTGGTAGAGGCGCGGAGCGATGCACGCTCGGCGGTGCTGGGCGAGAATAGGGCGTCCCCTGTTTCCCGGTAGTGCCATGAACGCCCCCGAGTCCCCGAAACCGCCCCCGCTCAACATGCCTGAGATGGTGATCGCCACCGTCGCGGGCGTCGCCTTCGGCGTGAAGACCGGCAACTATCTGGCCGGCATCTTCATCGGCATCGTGCTGGGCGTGGTGCTGAGCCTGATCGGCAACCGTATCCGTTCGAGGAACAAGGACTGATGTTCGATATCGCACCCACCCTCGACTGTGCCGGGCGCCCGTTGCGGCTGGATCGCCCCCGCGTGATGGGCATCATCAACGTCACGCCGGATTCCTTTTCCGATGGCGGCCAGCACTTCAACACCGAGGCTGCCGTGGCCCATGGCCTGGCGTTGGTGGAGGAGGGCGCGGACCTGCTGGACGTCGGCGGTGAATCGACCCGTCCAGGTGCCGTGCCGGTGTCGGTGCAGGAGGAAATCGACCGCGTGGTGCCGGTGATCGAAGCGCTGGTGGCGCGCACCGGCGTGCCGGTCAGCGTGGACAGCTTCAAGCCCGAGGTGATGCAGGCCGCGCTGGCCGCAGGTGCAGGCATGGTCAATGACGTGCAGGCGCTGCGGCAGCCGGGTGCGCTGGAGGTCGTTGCCGCCTCCAATGCCGCCGTGGTGCTGATGCACGCGGTGGGTGGCCCGCACGATGCAGGTGTCGCGCAGGGCTATGACGATATCGCCGGTGAGGTGCAGCGTTTTCTCACCGAGCGCGTCTTTGCCGCGGAGATGTCCGGCATCGCACGCAGCCGGCTGGTGGTTGATCCCGGCTACGGGTTCAACAAGGACACCGCGCAGAACTTCGTGCTGCTGGCCGCGCAGGAACGGCTGCTGACGCTGGGCCTGCCGGTGCTGGCGGGATTCTCGCGCAAGCGCTGCATCGGTGAGGTCACCGGTCGCGCGGATGCCTCGCAGCGCGTGGCCGGTTCCGTCGCAGCGCACCTGCTGGCGGTACAGCGCGGAGCGAAGCTCGTGCGCGTGCATGACGTGGCCGCCACCGTCGATGCTCTCAAGGTGCTGGCCGCGGTGGATGCCGTACCCGCGCCACGCGCCGATGCGCCTGTGATGCCGCGCTGGCCGGACGAGGACTGATGGCTGCCGACCAGCGCCCGCTGGCCATCGCATTGATGGGCCCCACCGCCTCGGGCAAGACCGCGGCGGCCATCGCATTGGCGAAGGCGCACGACGGCGAAATCGTCAGCGTCGATTCGGCGCTGGTGTATCGCGGCCTGCAGATCGGCGCGGCCAAACCGGATGCGGCCGAACAGGCTGGTATCCCGCACCACCTGATGGACCTGCGCGACCCATGGCAGACCTATTCGGCAGCGGAATTCGCAGTGGATGCAGCCGCGGCGGTGCGTGACATCGTCGCGCGCGGCAAGCTGCCCATCCTTGCCGGCGGCACGGGCCTGTATTTCCGCGCGCTGCTGCAGGGCCTGTCGCCGATGCCCGAGGCCGATCCTGCCTTGCGCGCCAAGATCACCGCCGAGGCCGAAGTGGTGGGCTGGCCTGCGCTGCACGCGCAGCTGGCCGAGGTGGACCCGGCTGCCGCCAGGCGCATTCACGCGACCGACCCGCAGCGCATCCAGCGTGCGCTGGAAGTCCATCGTTTGACGGGCAAGCCGATCAGCTATTGGCAGGCGTTGCCGGGGATCGCGCGTCTGCCCGCGCGGGTACTGAAGCTGGTGCTGGCCCCCGCCGAGCGCGCGGTGCTGCACCAGCGCATCGAGAAGCGCTTCGATCTGATGCTCGAAAACGGCTTCCTGGACGAGGTGCGCGGCCTGCGCGCGCTGCCGCAGATGGCGGCCGTGGCCGCACCGCTGGACCTCCCGGCGATCCGCGCGGTGGGCTACCGGCAGGCCTGGCAGTTCCTGGACGGGCAGGGCAGTGCAGGGGAGTTCCGCGACAGGGGCGTGTTCGCAACGCGCCAGCTGGCCAAACGCCAGCTGACCTGGTTGCGCGGTGAACTGGATGCCCGCTGGTTCGACCCCCATATGCAGATGGATCGGCTTGACGAGGCCGTTTCGTTGTTCCTGGCAAGGTGAGCAGGCGCCGGGCGGTGTACCATCGGTGTTCCGGAGCGGCTGGGGAAGCCACATGCGCCGGGTCATCCCATAAGAACAATAACGAGGAGTAGATGATGTCCAAGGGGCAGTCCTTGCAGGATCCGTTTCTGAACGCGCTGCGTCGCGAGCGCGTGCCGGTATCGGTGTACCTGGTCAATGGCATCAAGTTGCAGGGCACGATCGAATCGTTCGACCAATTCGTGGTGCTGCTGCGCAATACCGTCAGCCAGATGGTCTACAAACACGCCATTTCCACCGTGGTGCCGGCGCGCAACGTGCGCGTGGGGCCGGGCGGTGGGTATGTGCAGTCCGGTGAAAATGCCCAGGCAGGCGATGACGAAACCGAATAAGCAGGTAGCGGCGCATGTTTGACCGCTCCAGACGCGGCGAACATGCGCTGCTGATCCAGCCCCATTCCGGGAAGCTGGAAGAGGATGTGCTGGAAGAGTTCACCGATCTGGCCCGCTCCGCAGGGGCCAGCATCGCGGCCACCATCACCGCGCGCATGGACCGTCCGAATCCTTCGACACTGATCGGCAGCGGCAAGCTCGACGAGGTGAAGGCTGCGGCCGACGCCACCGGTGCCGATCTGGTGCTGGTCAATCACCAGCTCACGCCGGTGCAGGAGCGCAACCTCGAGCGCTTCCTGGAGCGCCGCGTGATCGACCGTACCGGCCTGATCCTGGACATCTTCGCCCAACGTGCGCACAGCCACGAAGGCAAGCTGCAGGTGGAACTAGCACAGCTGCGCCATCTGGCCACGCGGCTGGTGCGCGGCTGGACCCACCTTGAGCGCCAGCGTGGTGGTTCCATCGGCCTGCGCGGCCCGGGTGAAACCCAGCTGGAAACCGACCGTCGTCTGTTGCAGAAGCGCGTGGAGCAGCTGCAGAAGCGTCTGGAAAAAGTGGAAGTGCAGCGCACCCAGATGCGCCGTGCGCGCGTGCGCAGTGAAATGCCGCGCGTGGCGCTGGTCGGCTATACCAATGCGGGCAAGTCCACTCTGTTCAATGCGATGACCGGTGCCGAGGCCTACGCCGCAGACCAGTTGTTCGCGACGTTGGACCCCACCGTGCGCCGTATCGCCCTGCCGGGTGGCAACGCCATGCTGGCCGATACCGTCGGCTTCGTGCGCGACCTGCCGCACGAACTGGTGGCCGCGTTCCGCTCGACCTTGTCCGAGGCACGCGAGGCCGATTTCCTGCTGCATCTGGTCGATGCCGCCGATCCGCAGCGTGAGGAACGCATCGCGCAGGTGGACGAAGTGCTGCAGGCCGTGGGTGCGGGTGATCTGCCGCAGCTGCTGGTGTTCAACAAGATCGACCGCATCGAAGGTGCCGAAGTGCGCCACGACGCGCAGGACGGCGTGCCGGATGAAGCGCGTCGCGAACGCGTCTGGATTTCCGCACGCGATGGACGTGGGCTGGAACTGCTGCAGTCTGTGCTGGGCAAGCGTCTGGGTCTGCAGCACGTGACCGGCACGGTCAGGCTGCCGCCCAGTGCAGGACGCCTGCGTTCGCGCCTGCACCAGCTGGAAGTGATCCGCAGCGAACAGGCGGACGAAGAGGGCTGGCTGATCGACGTGGACATCCCCATCGCCGAAGCCGAGAAGCTCGCCGCAAGCGCAGATGGCGACGTCATCCGCGCACTGCTGCCGGAAAAGCCGCCGGAGTGGTAATCGCCGAGGCATCACCGCTCTCGTAGCCTGCCTCGCGCAGGCTCCCGTAGCCCGGGTAAGCAAAGCGCACCCGGGAACACGCACGCTCACCGAAGCGCAGCGAGCCTCATGCGCCGACTCTTTCCCGCGAACAGCCCCGGGTGCGCATGCGCTTACCCGGGCTACATGCCATCACCGGCACCGACGATGCTGCCCGCCGCGCGCCGGCTCCCGTAGCCCGGGTAAGCAAAGCGCACCCGGGAAGCACGCGCACTCACCGAAGCGCAGTGAGCCTCATGCACCGACTCTTTCCCGCGAACAGCCCCGGGTGCGCATGCGCTTACCCGGGCTACGCTCCGGCCATCAAACGTATGGCTGCGCTGAGTACCCACAAGCTCCCGGTCAGCCCGCGCACTGACACACAACCGCCTTCTGCGGTAAAACGAACAGGTTATCCCCCTGTTGACGACTGCAATGCCCATTCCTACCGATGCCGATCTGAACGCCCAGGCCGCCACGCTTGGCCAGCGCCTGCAACAGGCTTCGTTGCAATTGGTTACCGCTGAAAGCTGCAGCGGTGGCTGGATCGCCAAGAGCATGACCGACATCGCCGGTTCCTCGGCGTTCTTCGATTGCGGCATGGTGGTCTACAGCTACGAGGCCAAGCAGCGGCTGCTGGGCGTGCGTGCGCAGACGCTGGAGCAGTTCGGTGCGGTCAGCCGCGAAACCGTACTGGAAATGGTGGCCGGTGCGCTGATCAATTCCGGTGCCGGCATCGCCGTGGCGGTCACCGGCATCGCCGGCCCGGGTGGCGGCAGCGCCGACAAGCCCGTAGGCAGCGTCTGGATAGGCTGGAAGCGGCGCGGCGGCTATGCACGCGCCGAGCTGTTCCACTTCGACGGCGACCGTGATGCCATCCGTCGCCAGACCGTCGCCGCCGCCCTGCGTGGAATCGACGAGCAGCTGTGACATCCTTGCCCGGCAACCAACCGAGGTAGGCAACGATGTGGGAAACGCTGGGTACGGTCCGTGACCTGGGCCGACTGCAGGAAATCGCCGCCGTCCTGATCCGCTACGGCTTCGGGGATGTGGTGCGGCGCATTGGTCTGGCCACCGTGCTGGAGCGTGCGGGGCGGCTGCTGCACTGGAACCAGGACAGCCAGCAGATGCTGCGCATGACCGCACCCGAGCGCGTGCGCAGCGCCATGCAGGACCTCGGCCCCACCTTCGTCAAGTTCGGCCAGGTGCTGGCCACGCGCGTGGACCTGCTGCCACCGGAGTGGATCGCCGAGCTGTCTGAACTGCAGAACGCCGTGCCGGCGCTGCCGTACTCGGCCATCCGCGAGCAGTTGGAGAACGACCTTGGCGCACCGCCGTCGGAGGTGTTCGCCTTCCTCGACGAAAAGCCCCTTGCGGCAGCCTCACTGGCGCAGGCGCACCGTGCGCGGCTGCAGGATGGACGCGAGGTGGTGCTGAAGATTCGCCGCCCCGGCATCCGCGATGTGGTTGAGGCTGACCTGCGCCTGCTGGCGCGATTGGCCGAGATCGTCGAAGCGCGTCTGCCGGACCTGCGCCGCTATCGTCCTGCCGAAGTGGTGCAGCAGTTCACCGTGTCGCTGCGCAACGAAATGGATTTCGCCGCCGAATGCCGCAATGCCGAGCGCATCGCGCGCAACTTCGAGGGGCGCGATGACATCCTGATTCCCGACGTGTACTGGCAGTGGACCTGCGAAAGCCTCAACGTGCAGGACTTCGTTGATGGCATACCGGGCCGCAAGCTCGATGCGGTGGACGCGGCGGGGCTGGATCGTAGCAAGTTGGCCAGACGCGGTGCCGACATCGTGCTGAAGATGGTGCTGGAAGACGGCTGCTTCCATGCTGACCCGCATCCGGGCAACATCTTCTACATGCGCGATGGCCGCATCGCCGTGATTGATTTCGGCATGGTGGGTGCGCTGTCTGAAGCGCGCCGCTTCCAGGTCGCCCAACTGCTGCATGGTCTGGTCGAACAGGAGCCGCAGGCTGTGGCTGACGTGCTGCTCGATTGGGCAGGCGGCGTGGAAGTGGACGAAAGCCGCCTGCAGACCGACATCAGCCAGTTTGTCGATCAATACCGTGGCGTGCCCCTGAAAGACCTGCGCATCGGCCTGATGCTCGGCAACGTCACCCAGCTGCTGCGCAGCTACAGCCTTACGCTGCCGGCGGATCTGGCGTTGATGATCAAGGCGTTTCTCACGCTGGAAGGTATGGGACGTCAGCTCGACCCCGATTTCGACATGGCCAGCGCCGCGCGGCCGTTCCTCGAGCGGGTGATGCTGCAGCGCTACGCGCCGCGTGCGCTGCTCAAGCGTGGCCGGCGCAGCCTGCTGGGCATGCTCGATTTCGCCGGTGAGCTGCCGCGCGACCTGCGCAGGCTGGTGCAGGCAGCGCGGCGTGGGCGGCTCAAGCTGAAGGTCGAGACCACCGCGCTGCAGGGCTTCGGTGATCAAGTAAACCGCGCTGCCAACCGTCTGGTGATGGGCGTGATCACTGCCGCGCTGATCATCGGCTCATCGATCGTGATGCACAGCGTTGGTGGCATCTCCAGTCGCTGGCTGCTGGCTCTGGGCGTGAGCGGCTTCCTTGGTGCCGGTCTTGCTGGCCTGTGGATCCTGTTCTCCATCTGGCGCAGCGGCAAACACCGCTGATCCAAAGCGACCCACGCTGTTACCCGTAGCCCGGGTAAGCGAAGCGCACCCGGGGCTCTCCGCATAAGCCTCAAAAAGCCCTGCGCGCATCGACGTAAGTGATGCAGAGGCCCCAGGCCGCGAAGGGGCTTGCTTCCCGCCTCCGCCTCCCATGAGCGCGCCACCCACCCAACACCACATCCCGCTTGCAACTCCCGAAGTTAGTAGTAATACTACTAACCATGAACCTGACCGACACCCAGCAGGCCATCCTCGATCTGATCGCCGAGCGCATCGAGGCCGAAGGCATGCCGCCCTCACAGACCGAGATCGCCCGCGCCTTCGGCTTCAAGGGCGTGCGTTCGGCCCAATACCACCTCGACGCGCTGGAAGCTGCTGGCGCCATCGAGCGCATCCCGGGCCGGGCCCGGGGCATCCGCGTGGTGCGCCAGGAGCGTGACGCTGCCGGGGCCGCCCCGCACGCACCCGCCAACGATGAGCAGGTACTGCGCCTGCCGGTGCTGGGCCGGGTCGCCGCCGGTCTGCCCATCGGTGCCGATATCGGCTCGGACGACTACGTGGTGCTGGACAAGGTGTTCTTCTCGCCGGCGCCGGATTACCTGCTGAAAGTGCAGGGCGATTCGATGATCGACGAAGGCATTTTCAACGGCGATCTGATCGGCGTGCATCGCACCCGTGACGCGCGTTCGGGCCAGATCGTGGTGGCGCGCATCGACGACGAAATCACCGTAAAGCTGCTGAAGATCGCCAAGGACCGCATCCGCCTGCTGCCACGCAATCCGGACTACGCGCCCATCGAAGTGCTGCCCGACCAGGACTTCGCCATCGAAGGCCTGTACTGCGGCCTGCTGCGGCCCAACCGGTGACCACAGCGCAATGCGCAGCCGTAACTGCCTGTTTTTCCTACCCCAAGCAGGTGATTGCGCTGCTGCCGGTATCCTTGCCGGCCAAATAATTTGTCGTTTCGCCCGCAGTCTCAGCCTTTGCGATACGACACCCGTACAGTGGAACCCATGACGAAATCAACGAAATCAACCCCGAGGACGAACCCGATGGACGAGAACAAGAAGCGCGCGTTGACCGCTGCACTGAGCCAGATCGAGAAGCAGTTCGGCAAGGGTTCGGTGATGCGCATGGGCGACCGCGTGGTCGAGCCCGTCGAGGCGATCCCGACCGGTTCCCTGATGCTGGATATCGCGCTGGGCATCGGCGGCCTGCCGAAGGGCCGTGTGGTTGAAATCTATGGCCCGGAATCCTCGGGCAAGACCACGCTGACCCTGCAGGCCATCGCCGAATGCCAGAAGCTGGGCGGCACCGCGGCCTTCATCGACGCCGAGCACGCGCTGGACCCGATCTACGCGGCCAAGCTGGGCGTGAACGTGGACGACCTGCTGCTGTCGCAGCCGGACACCGGTGAGCAGGCGCTGGAAATCGCCGACATGCTGGTGCGCTCGGGCTCGGTGGACATCCTGGTGGTGGACTCGGTGGCCGCACTGACCCCCAAGGCCGAAATCGAAGGCGAGATGGGCGACCAGCTGCCGGGCCTGCAGGCCCGTCTGATGAGCCAGGCGCTGCGCAAGCTGACCGGCAACATCAAGCGCTCCAACACCCTGGTGGTTTTCATCAACCAGCTGCGCATGAAGATCGGCGTGATGATGCCGGGCCAGAGCCCGGAAGTGACCACCGGCGGCAATGCCTTGAAGTTCTACGCCTCGGTGCGTCTGGATATCCGTCGTATCGGCGCGATCAAGAAGGGCGACGAGATCATTGGTAACCAGACCAAGATCAAGGTGGTGAAGAACAAGCTGGCGCCGCCGTTCAAGCAGGTGATCACCGAGATCCTGTACGGCGAGGGCATCAGCCGTGAGGGTGAGCTGATCGACATGGGCGTGGAGGCCAAGCTGGTCGAGAAGGCTGGTGCCTGGTACAGCTACGGTGACGAGCGTATCGGTCAGGGCAAGGACAATGCCCGTGGTTACCTGCGTGACAACCCGCAGCTGGCGGCAAAGCTGGAAGGCGAGCTGCGCGAGAAGTTCCAGCCCAGCGAGGCGGCGCGTGAGGAAGGCGACGACGACGGCGACGAGGAATGAGTTTCCCGTGGGGGCGGGCGGCGCATCGTCAGTGACGTTGCCCGTCCCCGCGGCATTTTATCCAGGAGGTTGATCGCCATGGACGGCGCTGCTTCGGCTGGCCATTGATGCCATGAATGATTTTGAAGATATGCCGCCCAAGGCGGGCAAGCGCCGACGGGAGCAGACGCCCTTGCAGCGGGCGCTGGGGTTGTTGGTCAGGCGCGAGCACTCGCGCAAGGAGCTGGGTCGCAAGCTGAAAAGCCGTGGCCTGGACCCGGACGAGGTGGATGCGGCCATATCCCGGCTGGCGCAGGATGGCTGGCAGGACGACGAACGTTTCGCTGAGACCCTGGTGCGCAATCGTGCCAATACCGGCTATGGGCCGCTGCACATTCGCGCGGAGCTGGGCACGCATGGGCTGGACAGCGGCCAGATCGAGGCGGCCATGGCGACCTTCGAGGGTGACTGGCTGGACAACGCCCGGGACCTGGTGTGCCGTCGTTTTGGCGAAAACGGCCCGCAGGAGCTGGCACAGCGGCGCAAGGCCGCGGATCTGCTGGCCCGCCGTGGCTTTGATGGCAGCTGCATCCGCCAAGCCACCCGTTACGATCCAGAGGACTGAGCGGGCCGGGCCTGATACCCTTTCAGGGTTTCGGTAGTCCCGAATTCCCGCGCCCGCTGGGCGATCGGGACCCGCTCGCCAGCTTATTGCCAGTCCCCATGAATACACCTGTCAAATTCACAACCTCCCAGATCCGCAGCGATTTCCTTGAGTTCTTCAAGGGCAAGGGCCACACCATCGTGCCGTCAGCACCGCTGGTGCCGGGCAATGATCCGACCCTGTTGTTCACCAATTCCGGCATGGTCCAGTTCAAGGACGTGTTCCTGGGTGCGGAAAAGCGCAGCTACGTGCGCGCTGCCGACGTCCAGCGCTGCCTGCGTGCAGGCGGCAAGCACAACGACCTAGACTCGGTGGGCTACACCGCGCGCCACCACACCTTCTTTGAAATGCTGGGCAACTGGTCCTTCGGCGACTACTTCAAGAAAGACGCCATCGCCTGGGCATGGGAGCTGCTGACCCAGGTGTGGAAGCTGCCGGCTGACCGCCTGCTGGTCACCGTGTACCACACCGATGACGAAGCGTTCGCGCTGTGGCGTGACATGGTCGGCATCCCTGAAAGCCGCATCGTGCGCATCGGCGACAACAAGGGCGCACCGTTTGCGTCGGACAATTTCTGGCAGATGGCCGACACCGGTCCGTGCGGCCCGTGCACTGAAATCTTCTACGACCACGGCGACCACATCGCCGGCGGTCCTCCCGGCTCGCCGGACGAGGACGGTGACCGCTTCATCGAAATCTGGAATCTGGTGTTCATGCAGTTCGACCGCCAGCCTGACGGCACGCTGATGCCGCTGCCGGCCCCGTGCGTGGATACCGGCATGGGCCTGGAGCGTCTGGCGGCGATCCTACAGCATGTGCACACCAACTACGAGATCGACCTGTTTCAGGCGCTGATCCGCAAGGCGGCCGAGCTGACCGGCACCGGTGACCTGGAGAACAAGTCGCTGCGTGTCATCGCCGACCACATCCGCGCCTGCTCGTTCCTCATCGTCGATGGCGTGCTGCCGTCCAACGAGGGCCGTGGCTATGTCCTGCGCCGCATCATCCGCCGTGCACTGCGCCATGGCTGGATGCTGGGTGTGCGCCAGCCGTTCTTCAGCAAGCTGGTGCCCACGCTGGTGGAGCAGATGGGTGAGGCTTACCCGGAGCTGCCGGCCGCCGCGGTGATGGTGGAGAAGGCGCTGCTGGCCGAAGAAGAGCGTTTCGCCGAAACGCTGGATTCGGGCATGAAGATTTTCGACGACGTCGCTGCCAAGGTCACCAATGGTGTGGTGCCGGGTGCCGACGCGTTCCGTCTGTACGACACCTACGGTTTCCCGGTGGATCTGACCGCCGATATCGCCCGCGAGCGCGGCATGAGTGTGGACATGGAGGGCTTCGAGGCTTCCATGGAACACCAGCGTGAGATGGCGCGTGCGGCGGGCAAGTTCGGCGGTGGCGTGCAGTTGCCGGCTGAGCTGGTGGCCACGCTGTCGCCGACCGCCTTCCTGGGCTACGACCAGGTGCAGGCGGATGGCCTGAAGGTCGTCGCGTTGATCCGGGATGGCCGTCCGGTGGACGCCGTGCAGGCAGGTGACGAGGTCATCGTCTTTACCGACAAGACCCCGTTCTATGCCGAGTCTGGCGGCCAGGTTGGTGACATGGGCGTGCTGGCCGGCAACGGCGCCAGCGTGACCGTCAATGACACCCAGAAGTTCGCGGGCCAGTTCCATGGTCATGTCGGCACTGTGGGGCAGGGCGGCATCAAGCTCGGCGACGTGCTCTCGGGCACGATCGACACCGCGCGCCGCGGCGCCACCATCCTCAACCATTCGGCCACCCACCTGCTGCACGCCGCCCTGCGCGAAGTGCTGGGCACCCATGTGCAGCAGAAGGGTTCGCTGGTGGCGCCGGATCGCCTGCGCTTCGACTTCTCGCACTTCCAGCCCATCAGCGCTGACGAACTGGCGGTGATCGAGCGCAAGGTCAACGAGCAGGTGCGTGCGAACAATGCCGCTGAAGTGCACCATATGGGCATGCAGGAAGCGTTGGATTTCGGCGCGATGGCATTGTTCGGTGAGAAGTACGGCGAGAACGTGCGCGTGCTGAAGATGGGCGAGTACTCCACTGAACTGTGCGGTGGCACGCATGTGTCGCGTACGGGTGATATCGGTCTGTTCAAGATCACCTCCGAGGGCGGCGTGTCTTCGGGTGTCCGTCGTATCGAGGCGGTCACGGGACAGGGCGCTCTGGATCACGTCTCGGCTGAGGAGCAGCGCCTGCACGATGCCGCCCAGCTGCTGGGTGGCAGTGCGGCGGACGTGGTGGACAAGATCCGTCAGCTTGGCGACCGGCAGAAGAAGCTGGAACGCGAGCTGGAGGCACTGAAGGCCAAGGTGGCCTCCGGTGCGACTGCTGATCTTGGCGCATCCGCCGTCGAGATTGGCGGGGTAAAGGTGCTGGCGGCCCGCCTGGAAGGCTTTGATGCCAAGGCGCTGCGCGAGGCGATGGACCGTCTGAAGCAGCAGCTCGGCAATGCCGTGATCCTGCTGGCGGGCGTGCAGGACGGCAAGGCCGCACTGGTCGCCGGCGTGAACGGCTCAGCAATGGGCAAGGTCAAGGCCGGGGAACTGCTTTCCCACGTTGCCAGTCAAATTGGCGGCAAGGGCGGTGGGCGTCCGGACATGGCCCAGGGCGGCGGCGAGGACGGTCCTGCACTGGTGTCCGCTCTTGACGGTGTCATGGCTTGGGTAAGGCCACATTTGGCCTGAATGAGAACACACAGCTGCCTTGAAGCCGCTTACGCCCTCCCGTTAACATTGGGTGTCTTTCCCTTTGTCGTGGGGCGCAGTCGGTTCAAAGCGCGCCAATGCCGGTGGGAAACCATCCGGTTCCATGGAGATTCAAAAAAATGTTGATCCTGACTCGCCGTGTAGGCGAAACCCTGATGATCGGCGATTCGGTCAGCGTGACCGTGCTCGGCGTCAAGGGCAACCAGGTACGTATCGGTATCACCGCCCCGAAGGATGTGGCGGTGCATCGTGAGGAAATTTTCCAGCGTATCCAACGTGGCGACGAACCTGCCACCTCCGGAAGTGAAGAAACTTCCGAATAAGGGTTTACCTTTCACCCCGTTAAACGTTATTCTTCGCGCCCCGCTACGGAATACGCAGCGGGCAAGAAAAACGGAGTGATGCCCGAGAGGCCGAAGGGGCTCCCCTGCTAAGGGAGTATAGGGTCAAAAGCTCTATCGAGGGTTCGAATCCCTCTCACTCCGCCAGTTCAAAAAAGCCGCTGACAACAGCGGCTTTTTTGTTGTCTGGCGTTTGAGTGGTTGACCGATGATGCGCATCGGATGCGAGTGGCAATGCTTCACGCTCCCGCCCTTTCGCAGAGCGTTGCGCTCCCTCCCTTTCGCGAAGCATTGGGGCTCCCTCCCTTTCGCGAAGCGAAGGGGAGGGCTGGGGAGGGGTGCTGTTCGCATCAGCAGGTGGACGTGCCTGATCGGATTGCTGCATGCGTTCGAGATTGGTGTTCATGTATGCCCATCAGGCTGCTGGGAACTACATGTGGGAATTTGTGGGCCCTGACGTCTGCCGGTTTGTGTGATGGCTGCTTGGGGAGGGCCGATGAGTTGCATGCGAACGGCACCCCTCCTCAATCCTCCCCTGCGCTGCGCGCAAGGGAGGAGGCTGGTTCCTGCGAAGCAATGGAGTATCGGCTTCTGCGGGCCTGCGCTTTGGTCTCCCGCGCGGGAGGCGGGGGGGGGGCGCCGGAGGCGACCACGGAATTACCGGGACTGTTTTGGCCTTGCGCGCTGCTGGAGGCGGGATGTGGACAGCAGGAAGCGGAGCGTCGAGCATGAAGCATGAAGCGCCTCTGGTTGTGGCGTTTGGGTGCCGAGCAAGCACGGAGCGTCGAGCACGAAGCGCGGTGCATCGAACAAGAGGCATCGACACGAGGCATTCCAGGTGCGGGCTGAGGTACGGTGCGCCCAAGCGCGGGAGAGGGTGGCGGATGTTGCAGGAGCGTGGGTCGGGTGCCGAGCGCCAGACGACTTATAGGCGCACGTACATGCCCCCTCCCTTTCGCGCAGCGAAGGGGAGGGCTGGTGAGGGGTAGCTTTGAGCAGCCGCCCTCCAGAAGCACTCAAGCCCATCAGTGAGATGACCCATACATCACGCGCCGAAAATCAAGCGCCGATCAACACCGCAAAAAACGCACATAAAAAAACAGCAGGCCGAAGCCTGCTGTTTTTCCGTAATGGTGCGCCCGGAGAGATTCGAACTCCCGACCGCCTGGTTCGTAGCCAGGTACTCTATCCAACTGAGCTACGGGCGCGCTTTACTTGATTGTTCTGACGAGAAGCTGCAGTGAAGCAGACTTCGATGGTGCGCCCGGAGAGATTCGAACTCCCGACCGCCTGGTTCGTAGCCAGGTACTCTATCCAACTGAGCTACGGGCGCGTCGTCAGGAGCGAAATTATGCGGATATGCTGCGCGTGCGTCAATGCTTTTGTGAAATTTACTTAATCATCGTGATGAAACAGCGCGGCGACCACGGCCTGCGGGGATTTCATCCATTGGAAGTGATCAGCGGTGGTGCCAAGCCGGCGTGAATCGATCACCTGCAGGGTGCTGGAGGCGTGCGGCATCTTCGCCAGCAAGGCGCGCATCGAGCTGGCCGGAGCCAGCCAGTCCGCATCGAGCACAACGGCCGAGACGGGCACCTGTACGCCGCGCATGCCGGCTTCCAGATCCGCACGTAGACCCTTGGCGGCGTAGTGGTTGCTCAGGCCGACGCGGGCCCAGTCACCGATCAGGCCGCGTGCCTCGTTGCCGCCGAAACCGACCCGCCGTCCCGGCAGGGTGCCGTTGCGGTGGGCCAGCCACGGCAGGAAGCGGTAGGCCAGTGGCAGCAGGTAGCGACGCGGGGCAGGGAAGCTGCGCCACCATGGCGTGCCACTGGCGACCAGCCAAAGAGCGTCCAGCGGCTTGCGGCGTTGGCCGGCGTGGCAGCAGGCCAGTTGGCCGCCCAGGCTGTGTCCGCCCAGACGCGCAGGCAGCCCAGGGCAGTGCGCCAACAGGACGGCCTCGGCCGCAGGCAGGTCGTACTGCAGAATCTCGCGGTAGCCCCAGTCGCTGTCGCGGCTTGGGCGCAGGCTGCTGCTGCCATTGCCGCGCCATTCGTGCAGGAACACGGCGACACCCTGCGCAGCGAGGGCTTCGGCGAAGGGCAGGTAATGCCGTGCAGCCACACCCAGCGCAGGCAGCCACAGCAGGCTTGCGACAGGCTGCTGCGGTACGCAGGCCAGCAGGGAGAAGCGGTGCCCGTCGCTGCTCTGGACGGGCAGTTCGACTGGTGGGTTCATGCAGCAGGTGCTGCGCCGAAGTGGTCGAGCACCATCACGTCGCTGCGGCCGGGCAGGTAGCCGCCCTGCAGGCCGCGGGCGACATAGTCGATGGCGGCTTCGCAGGCATTGGCCATCGACAGGCCGCGGCACAACTGCGCCGCGATGGCAGATGCCAGCGTGCAGCCGGTGCCATGTGCATCGACCGGGAGGCGCGCATGACTGAATTCTTCGCTGCTTACACCATCGAAGAAGCGATCGATGACGCGGTTGCCTTCCAGCAGGTGACCGCCTTTCAACAGCACCGCACGGGCGCCCATGTCGAGCAGTGCGGCGGCGGCATCCTCGGCATCGTTGGCATTGCCGATGGAGCGGCCAAGCAGCAACTCGGCTTCGGGGGTGTTGGGGGTCAACAGGGTGGCCAGCGGCAGCAGCCGCTCGCGCATGGCCTGCAGTGCGCTGTCTTCCAGCAGCTTGGCGCCGCTGGTGGCGACCATCACCGGGTCCAGCACGATCTGCGGCGGGCGGTACTGCTCCAGCGCATCGGCGACGAGGTGGATCACCTCCGCGTTGGCCAGCATGCCGAGCTTCACCGCATGGATGTCGAAATCGTCGAAGCAGGCATCGATCTGCGCGCGCAGGAAATCCAGCGGCGGTACATGCACGGCGGTGACGCCGCGCGTGTTCTGCGCGGTGAGCGCGGCGATCGCCGACAGGCCATGCACGCGATGGGCGGCAAATGCCTTCAGGTCGGCCTGGATGCCTGCGCCACCACCGGAGTCCGAGCCGGCAATGGTGAGGGCGGAAACGGGAGTGGAGGCGGTCATGCGTTGATTGTGCAGTGTTTGCACGCAGCTTGCCTCAGCGGTAGCGCAGCATCACCCACTGGCGATAGAACACGTAACCCAGTCCTGCCACACCGGTGAGCACGGCAGGTACCAGAAGCGCGTCGTACTGCCAGCGCACGAACAGCCAGGCGCCGATCACGCCGCCCGCGAGAAAGCCGCTGATGATCAGCCCGCTCAGGGTGAGCCGCCGCACCTGCAGCGGCAGGCCGCGCAGCAGATGGCCAAGGCCGATGCCCAGGTCGGTGAACATGCCGCTGAGGTGCGTGGTGCGCACCACGGCACCACTGAAGGTGGTGGCCAGCGCGTTCTGCAGCCCGCAGGCCATCGCTGCCGCCAGCGCTCCCCATATCTGCTGCTGTTTGAACAACGGGATGGACAGCAACAGCAGTACGGATTCCAGTGCCAGCACGACGCCATAGCGCCGGCCGAACTGGAGGGTGCTGTCCTGGATGATCAGGCCGCTGAGCATGGCGCCCAGCGAGAAGGCGATCAGCAGCCCCCAGAGGTGGCCGACCGAACGCCAGTCACGCTGGGCCAGCGCCATGCCCAGCTGGCTCGTGGTGCCGGTGAGATGACTGACCGCCTGATGCTCGAAGCCGAGGAAGCCAACCACGTTGACCATGCCGGCCACGCACGATAGTGCGACCGCGCCGATCCAGACCCAGGTGGGCAGGCGTATCCCCATGGCCCCGCATCACTCAGGGCGTTGCCGCGGGCGGGCCGTTGAACTGCACGTCCGCGAAATTGCCGGTCTGCGGGTCGTACACGGCTCCCCAGAAACGCGCGCCGCCATCGCAGACGCGAATGGCCTCACGGGTAGGGTCACGCTTGTCGTGGTCGGGCAGGGTGAAGCCGTTGATGTAGATCAGCCGCTTGCCGTTGGACTCGAAGCCGACGTACTGGCGGTCGGCCTTCTCCGGTTCGGCCACCTTGGGCGCCAGCTGTGGCAGGCGGCTTTCCAGTGCCTCGATGTCGGCGCGGCTGGGTGCCCAGTAGCCGGTGACCTCGCCTTCATGGCGTGCGGGGCTGTCGCGCGAGCAGGTGTCCAATACCTGTGCGGCCGCCAGTGGGCGGCTGACCACCCACGACTGGCCGGCCTTGACCGCGGTTGGCACCACGGCTCCTGGCTTGACGTTGGACGGGGTGCAGGCGGCCAGCGCCAGGCAGGCGCCGGCCATCAGGACAGGCAGGTGTTTCACAGAACCTCCGAGGCATAGTCGGCCAGACGCGAACGCTCGCCCCGGCGCAGGGTGATGTGTGCACTGTGCGGCCAATTCTTGAAACGGTCCACTGCGTAGGTAAGGCCGGACGTGGTTTCGGTCAGGTAGGGCGTGTCGATCTGTTCGACGTTGCCCAGGCAGACAATCTTGGTGCCTGGGCCGGCGCGGGTAATCAGGGTTTTCATCTGCTTCGGGGTGAGGTTCTGCGCCTCATCCAGGATCAGATAACGCGACAGGAAGGTACGCCCGCGCATGAAGTTGAGCGACCGGATCTTGATGCGGCTGGCCAGCAGGTCGTTGGTGGCCGCACGGCCCCATGCGCCGCCTTCCTGATTGTGGGTGAGCACTTCCAGGTTGTCGGTCAACGCGCCCATCCACGGCGTCATCTTTTCCTCCTCGGTGCCGGGCAGGAAACCGATGTCCTCGCCGACGCTCACCGTGGCGCGGGTCATGATGATCTCGCGGTAGCGCTGGGTGTCCATGGTCTGCGCCAAGCCGGCGGCGAGCGCCAGCAGGGTCTTGCCGGTGCCGGCGGTGCCGAGCAGGGTGACGAAATCGATTTCCGGGTCCATCAGTGCGTTGAGCGCGAAGTTCTGCTCACGGTTGCGCGCGGTGATGCCCCACACCGAATGCGAGCCGTGGCGGAAGTCATCGACCAGACTCAGGGTGACGCGGCCATCGCCTTCAACCTTGGTGACGCGCAGCTCGACCTCATCCTCGCCCGGCAGGTACACGTACTGGTTCGGGTGCCAGTCTTCGTCTTCGGTCGCACGGATCTCGTAGCTGGTGCGGCCCTTGTCGCTCCAGCTGCGCAGGTCGTCGGTGTGCTTCTTCCAGAAGTCTTCCGGCAGCTGGTTGGCGCCGGTGTAGAGCAGGCTGAAATCGTCCAGCGCGCGGTCGTTCTCGTAATCCTCCGAGTCGATGCCGGCGATGGCGGCCTTGATGCGCAGGTTGATGTCCTTGGAAATGAACACCACCGGCACGTCCGGCGACTGCTCCTTCAGCGCCAGGATGGCGCCCAGGATGGCGTTGTCGGGAATGACCTTGCCGAAACTCTTGCCTGCCTCGAAGTGGCTGGTCTGGAAATACAGTCGGCCGGCGCTCTGTGCGCCGCGCAGCTGCAGGCCCTGCGGGCGTGCCAGCGGAATGCCTTCGGCGAGGCTGCCGATGCCCGCGGCTTCGATCAGCTCGTTGAGGAAGCGGCTGACCTGACGCGCGTTGCGGCTGGCTTCGGTGGTGCCTTTCTTGCCGTTGTCCAGCTCCTCGATCACCTGCATCGGCAGGTAGACATCGTGTTCCTCGAATTTGAACAGCGCGGTTGGATCGTGCATCAGCACGTTGGTATCCAGCACGTAGATGCGCTTGCCTCGGGTCATCGTCGATTCCTGGTGGCGGGACAGGGTCACGCCATCGCACCTGCGGGGCAGGGCGATGACGCGGGTTGGGACGCGATAGGGGTCACGTGTTGTTGGCGGCCTTCAGTGCTTCAAGCACGGCCTCGGCATGGCCGGCGACCTTCACCTTGCGCCATTCCTGTACCAGCTGGCCGTCAGGTGAGATCACGAAGGTGCTGCGTTCGATGCCGCGCACCTGCTTGCCATACATGTTCTTCATCTTGATCACGTCGAAGGCGGTGCACAGCGCTTCATCGGTGTCGCTGATGAGCGGGAATCTGAAACCCTGCTTGGCGCAGAAGTTGTCGTGCGACTTGACCGAGTCGCGCGAGACGCCGAACACGGTGGCGCCGGCACGCTTGAACTTCGGCAGCAGTGCGTTGAAATCCAGCCCCTCGGTGGTGCAGCCGGGCGTGCTGTCCTTCGGGTAGAAGTACAGCACCAACCAGTGGCCAGCCTGTTCGGCGAGGGTGGTCGTGGCGCCGCCTGACAGGGCCAGCGGCAGGTCGAGGGTGGTGCGGTCCAGGGTATCGCCGATGTTCATCAGATCCTTTCCGGAGCCTGGGGTAATTCGATTGCAATTACATGAAACGCCGCGCGCCCGTGACGGCCGCGCGAATGCCTCAGAACTTCATGGGGTCCATGATCGCGTCCAGGTTGAGGTGGTCGCAGAATTCAAGGAAATCATCGCGCAATGCGGCGATGTGCATGTTGGAGGGAACGCCGATGGTGATCTGCGCCGAAAACATCTCCGCACCGGTCTGCATGGCCTGGTAGCGGGTGCTCTGCAGGTTCTCGATGGTGATGCCCTGGCGGTCGAAGAAGTCGGCCAGCTGGAACAGGATGCCCGGCTTGTCGGCGGCGATGACTTCCACGATGTAGGGCAGCAGGTTCGACTGCGCCTGCTTTGCGGCGGTGCGGTACCACACCAGCTTCAGGCCTTCCTCGCGCTCCAGGCGCGACAGCATGGCTTCCAGCTTGGCCACTGCGTCCCAGGAGCCGGTGGCCAGGGTGGTGACCGAGACATCACGGCCCACGGTGGACAGGCGGGCATCGACCAGGTTGCAGCCGCTGTCGGCGATGCGACGGGTGACGGACAGCAGGGGGGACTCCGGATGCGTCGTATAGGCGTTGATCAGGAGGTGGTTTTCGGTCGGCAACGGCCGCGGCGTGGTGTCGGTCAAGATGGTTCCGTAATGCTCGTAGAGTCTGAACGGCGCCGCAGGCGGGCCGCTCGCTGGTGCCCAGCATACTTGCCCGTGCTTTCGACCGGCAAGTAACATGCTTTTGGCCCCGAACCCGCCAGCTGGCGGGCCTCTTTACCCCCACGAAGAGTGACGATTGCTTTGTCCATTACCGGTCTCATCACCGCGCTGGCCACCCCGTTCAGGGACGATGGCGCATTAGACGACGACGCCTGGCAACGCCTGCTGGCGCTGCAGCTTGAAGGCGGCGTGCAGGGCGTGGTTGTCGCCGGCTCCACCGGCGAGGCGGCCACCCTGTCCGACGACGAGTACGACAGCCTGCTGCGCAGCGCCGTGGCCACCGTGGGTGGCCGGGTGCCAGTGCTCGCCGGTACCGGCGTGTCCGGCACCGCAAAGACCATCGCGCTGACCCGCCGTGCTGCGGCCAACGGCGCGACCCATGCGCTGGTGGTCACCCCCGCTTACGTCCGCCCCACCCAGGAGGGCCTGAAAGCCCACTATCTGGCGGTGGCCGAGCAGGGCGGCCTGCCCGTCGTGCTGTACAACGTGCCGGGCCGTACCGGCTGCGACATGCTGCCGGAGACCGTGGCCGAGCTGGCGCGCCATCCCAATATCGTCGGCATCAAGGAGGCGGTGGGTGACACCAGCCGGGTGAAGGCGCTGCTGGAACTGCGCAGTGATAGTTTCACCCTGCTCAGTGGCGATGACGGCACCGCTGCGCGTTCGATGCTGGCCGGTGCCGATGGCCTGATATCGGTGGCATCCAACGTGCTGCCGGGCGCTTACCGTACCCTGTGCGACCTGGCCCGCGCGGGTGACCGCGAGGCTGCCGAGGCCTGGGATGCGCGTCTGGAGCCTTACCACCACTTCTGTGGCGTGGAGTCCAACCCCATTCCGGTGAAGGCGCTGCTGCAGCGTCTTGGCATCGGCCACGGGTTGCGCCTGCCGCTGCTTCCGCTGTCGGCGCCGCACCATGCGGCTGCCGACCATCTGGCCGCCGACGTGGGCGCGCTGGAAGAACTTTCCAGCCACTGATGTCAGTGGCCTGAACCTGGAGATCCACCCCATGCGTCAATCCTCTACCGTTCGCGTGCTTTCGCTGGCCGTGCTGGGCGTCGTGACCGTCGTTGCTGCTTCCGGCTGCCACCGCGGTGCGCGCGGCGACTATGCTCTGGCGCCTGAAGTGCGTCCGCTGGAAGTCCCGCCGGACCTGACCGTTCCCAACACCTCCGGCGCCACGGGCGTCCCGGCGCTGGCGTCGGCCAGCAGCAGGCCGGCACCGACCTCGCAGGCCACCGCAGCGGCCTCGCAGAGCGGCTTCACCATCAGTGGCAGCCGCGACGAGGTGTTCAACAAGGTCGGTGAAGCGCTGGGCACCATTGAAGGTGTGAACATCGCCAGCCGTGCGCAGCTGCTGGGTTCGTACGATATCGGTTACGAAGGCAGCAACTTCCTGGTCCGCGTGGTGGCATCCGAAGCCGGTGCCTACATCTCCGCGGTGGACCCGCGTGGCATGCCGGCCACCGATGCGGCGGCCACCAAGCTGATCGCGGCGCTGAAGGCCAAGCTGGCCGGCTGAGGCCGGGTGGTACGGTTGTAAACGAAAACGGGCGCCACTGGCGCCCGTTCTTCATTGCGGTCGCTGCGATTGAACGATCAGCGTTCCAGCAGCTTCAGCTTGTCCGGTTTGCCGTCCCATTCGGCGGCGTCGGCAGGCGGGTCCTTGCGCACGGTCAGTACCGGCCATTCCTTGGCCAGCTCGGCGTTGAGGCCGACAAAGACCTCCTGGCCGGCGGGGACGTCGTCCTCGGGGTAGATGGCGTTGACCGGGCATTCCGGCTCGCACAGGGTGCAGTCGATGCACTCGTCCGGGTCGATCACCAGAAAATTCGGGCCTTCGTGGAAGCAATCCACCGGGCAGACTTCAACGCAATCGGTGTGTTTGCACTTGATGCAGTTTTCGGTGACGACAAAAGGCATGACGGGGTCCGGCTTTGAGCCTGGCAATTCTAGTGCAGCTTGCCAGGGCTGGGGCGGGGAATCCTCGCTTCCGGGCGCAGGCGGTTGATCGCGCGTGGCGGAGCGGGCCGTTAAAGCAAAAAACCCCGCAGGGCGGGGCTTTTCGGTTTCGCAGACGGAGTTGGCGCTCCCTAGGGGACTCGAACCCCTGTTTTAGCCTTGAGAGGGCCACGTCCTAACCACTAGACGAAGGGAGCGTTTGGTCGCCGTCCGGCGAGCGCGCTAGTATAGGCATCTGGTAGCCGTTCGGCAATCCCGTAACCCCAACTGGAAGCGCGATCATCAATTCCACAGTTACAACGCCGTTCACCCTGCACGTCATCCCGCGTGACCAGCACACCATTTCGCGCAAGGACGTCAGTCCCAATGCGCTGCGGGTGCTTTACCGACTCCGTGAGGCCGGCTTTGGCGCCTACCTCGTTGGCGGCGCGGTGCGGGACCTGCTGGTGGGTGGACGCCCCAAGGATTTTGACGTGGCCACCGACGCCACGCCGGAACAGGTCAAGCAGCTGTTCCGCAATTGCCGGCTGATCGGCAGGCGCTTTCGTCTGGCGCATGTGGTGTTTGGCCGCGAGATCATCGAAGTGGCCACCTTCCGCGCCAACAGCGACGACGGCAGCGGTGACCGCGAGGTCGAGAACGGCATGCTGGTGCGCGACAACGTGTACGGCAGCATCGAGGACGACGCCGTCCGCCGTGATTTCACCTGCAACGCCCTGTATTACGCCATCGAGGATTTCTCGGTGCGCGACTACGTGGGCGGCTTCGAGGACGTGATGGCCCGGCGCATGCGTCTGATCGGCGACCCCGAGCAGCGCTACCGCGAGGACCCGGTGCGCATGCTGCGCGCGGTGCGTCTGGCGGCCAAGCTCGGTTTCGATATCGATGGGCCGACCGCCGAGCCGATCCCGCGTCTTGCCGGGCTGCTCAACGAAGCGGCGCCGGCGCGCCTGTTCGAGGAAGTGCTCAAGATGTTCCTGGCGGGCCACGGTGTGGCCAGCTTCGAGGGGCTGGAGCGCTATGGCCTGCTGCAGGTGCTGTTCCCCGAGAGCGCCGCCGCGCTCAAGAGCAACCGCACCGGTGCGCTGCGCCGCATGCTGATCGAAGGCCTGCGCAATACCGATGAGCGCGTGGCCAATGACGAACCGGTATCGCCGGCCTTCCTGTTCGCACTGCTGCTGTGGCCGGCGTTCTGCCGTTCGCTGATCAGCCTGCAGAAGCAGGGCCTGGCGCCTGAAGAAGCGCAGCGCCGCGCCGCTGACCGGGTGACCCTGCACCAGCTGACCACCATCGCGCTGCCGCGCCGGTTCTCGCTGCCGATGCAGGAAATCTGGCTGCTGCAGTCGCGCTTCACCTCGCGCCAGCGCAAGCGGGTGTTCCGCACACTGTCGCACCCTCGCTTCCGTGCCGCGTTTGATTTCCTGGTGCTACGTGAGTCGGCTTCGACCGGGCACCAGGAGGACATTGCATTCTGGCGCGAGGCCCAGCTGCAGAACGGGCGCGAGCTGGAAGCATCGCTGGACGAGCTGCATGTCGAGGCCGCGGGCGATGCGCCCGCGCCGCGCCGCCGCCGCCGTCCGCGTCGTCGCAGCAGCGCTGCTTCGGGCGAGTAAGTCCCAGTGGTGAATGCCTGCATCGGCCTTGGTGCCAACCTGGGCGATGCCCAGGCCACGCTGCGCGCGGCGCTGGACGCGCTCGCGCAGCTGCCGCAGACCCGGCTGCTGGCTGCTTCGCGGCTGTACCGCACACCGGCCTGGGGCAATGAGGACCAGCCGGATTTCATCAATGCCGCTGCCCTGCTTGAGACCACGTTGTCTGCGCCCGCGCTGCTGGAGCAGTTGCTGGCCACCGAGCAGGCCTTCGGCCGCGTGCGCCAGCCCGGGCAGCAGTGGGGTCCGCGCACGCTGGATCTGGACCTGCTGCTCTACGGTGAGCAGGTGATGGATCTGCCACAGCTGAAAGTGCCGCATCCCTACCTTCACGAGCGGGCTTTCGCACTGTTGCCACTGTTCGATGTGGCACCGGATGCCCTGATTCCCGGCCACGGGACAGTGCGGGACATCCTTGGTGTCATGAAAACCTGCGACATCGCGCCGATAGGGGGATAATGGGCGGCTCATAACTCCCCGTTATCCCCACATGAGCACCCACGCAGACAGCAAGCCCTGGACTGTCCCGGCCCTGGCCGAGGCCAAGCGCAACGGCCAGAAGCTGGTCATGTTGACCGCTTACGACGCCGGTTTCGCCCGCACCCTGGACGCCAATGGCGTTGACCTGATCCTGATCGGCGATTCGCTGGGCATGGTGGTGCAGGGCCACGATTCGACGCTGCCGGTCAGCGTGGCCGACATCGCTTATCACACCCGCGCGGTATCCCGTGTCCTGCAGCGCGCGCTGCTGGTGGCCGACCTGCCGTTCGGTGCCGACGCCACGCCCGAACGCGCGTTGGAGGCCTCGCTGCAGCTGCTGCAGGCCGGCGCGGAGATGGTCAAGCTCGAAGGTGCCGGCTTCAAGCTGGACATCATCCGTCACCTGGTCGAGCGTGAGATTCCGGTGTGCTCGCACCTGGGCCTGACCCCGCAATCGGTGCTGCGCCTGGGCGGTTACCGCGTGCAGGGCCGTGGCGATGCCGCCGACCAGCTGCTGGCAGATGCCAAGGCCGTGGTGGAGGCGGGCGCCAGCCTGCTGGTGCTCGAATGCGTGCCCACGCCTGTGGCCGCGCGTGTCACCGGTGCCATCGACGTGCCGACCATCGGCATCGGCGCCGGCCCCGAGTGCGATGGCCAGGTGCTGGTGCTGCACGATTTCCTCGGTCTGGACAGCGGTCACCGCAGGCCCAAGTTCGTCAAGGATTTCCTTGTCGAAGGCGGCTCGGTTGCCGGTGCCGTCAAGGCCTATGCCGACGCGGTACGCGCCGGAACCTTCCCCGACGCGGAGCATGCGTACGCATCATGATCGAGACTGTCACCGAACTGAGCCGGCTGCGCGCCGTTGTCGCCGGCTGGAAGCGCGAAGGCCTGCGCGTGGGTTTCGTGCCCACCATGGGCAACCTGCATGCGGGTCACTATTCGCTGGTGAAGCTGGCGCGGCAGCATGCCGACCGCGTGGTTTCCAGCGTGTTCGTCAACCCGACCCAGTTCGGCCCGAACGAAGATTTCACCCGTTACCCGCGCACGCCTGAGGCCGACACCACGGGCCTGGAGCAGGCCGGCTGTGACGTGCTGTGGCTGCCGACGGTCGAGTCCATGTACCCGTTTGGCGTGGAGCTGGCGGCCAACGTGCATGTGCCCGGCGTCAGCGCGCTGCTGGAAGGAGCATTCCGTCCCGGTCACTTCGATGGTGTGTGCACGGTTGTCAGCCGCCTGTTCAACCAAGTGCAGCCGGACGTTGCGGCGTTTGGTCGCAAGGACTACCAGCAGCTGGCGGTGATCCGCCAGATGGTCACCGATCTGGCGTTCCCGATCGAAGTGCTGGGTGGTGAGATCGTCCGTGAGGACGATGGTCTGGCGATGAGTTCGCGCAACCAGTACCTGACCGCCGACGTGCGGCCCAAGGCCACCGTGATCCGCAAGGTGCTGCTGGCCATGCGTGACTCCTATCTGGCCGGTGCCACACGCACGCAGGTGGAAGCCGAGGGTGCGGCGCAGCTGCAGGCCGCGGGCTATCAGGTGGACTACGCGGTGGTGCGCCTGCCGGATCTGGGCGAGCCGGGCGACAGTCACGAAGGTGCCCGCGTGGCGCTGGTGGCGGCCAAGCTGGGCAACACCCGCCTGATCGACAACATCGAGTTCTGAACGGGGCAGCCTTGTGACGGCCGATGACCGTCGCAGGCCGCAGCCAGGACATGCAATGGCGCCCCTGTGGCGCCATTCGCATTTCAGGGATGAACGGCAGCCTATGCGGCCCGAGAGGGGCGGGCAGGCCGCAATACCGGTGCTAGACTGCGCGCTTTCCCCGTAGTCCTGGCACCGCAATGCACCTCTCCCTGCTCAAGACCAAGATCCACCGCGCCACCGTCACCCATTCGGAGCTGAACTACGAAGGCTCCATCGCGATCGATGACAACCTGCTGCAGGCCACCGGCATCCGCGAGTTCGAACAGGTGCACATCTGGGACGTGACCAACGGTGCGCGCTTCACCACCTATGCACTGCGTGCCGAGGCCGGCAGCGGCGTGATCTCGCTCAACGGCGGCGCCGCGCGCCATGTGCAGGTGGGCGACATCATCATCATCGCTGCCTTTGCCAGCATGAGCGAGGAGGAAGCCAACAGCTTCCAGCCCAAGCTGGTGTACGTGGACGGTGACAACCGCATCACCCATACCAATTCCAGCATCCCCACGCAGGCCGCATGACAACGAACAACGGATTCGACGCATTGCGCACCCATGCCCAGCGATTGCAGGGCACGGGAATTCCCGCGCTGTTGGCTGCCGAACCTGACAGGGTGAAACAGCTGGCGCTGAGCGTCGGTCCGTTGTACGTGAACTTCGCGCGGCAGCGTTATGACGCCGCCGCGCTGCAGGCGCTGCTGGCGCTGGCCGCCGCGCGCGATGTCGCCGGTGGTTTCCAGCGGCTGTTCGGTGGCGAGAAGATCAACCACACCGAAGGCCGTGCAGTGCTGCACAGCGCGCTGCGCGGCAACGTGGGCGATACGCAGATTGCGCAGGCAGCGCATGCCGAAGCGGTTGCCGTGCAGCAGCGCATGGGCGAACTGGTGCGCGCGCTGGAAGCCAGCACCATCACCGACATCGTCAGCGTCGGCATCGGTGGTTCCGATCTCGGCCCGCGACTGGTGGCCGATGCGCTGCGCCCCGCCACCGGTGCACGGTTCCGCGTGCATTTCCTTTCCAACGTGGACGGCGCGGCCATGCAGCGCACGCTGGCCACGCTGGACCCGGCGACCACCGCCGGCATTCTGATTTCCAAGACCTTCGGCACGCAGGAGACGCTGCTCAACGGCGCGATCCTGCGTGACTGGCTGGGTGGCAGCGAGCGCCTGTATGCGGTCAGCGCCAATCCCGAGCGCGCCGCCAAGGCTTTCGCCATCGATGCATCGCGCGTGCTGCCGATGTGGGATTGGGTGGGTGGCCGTTACTCGCTGTGGTCGGCGGTGGGCTTCCCGATCGCGCTGGCCATCGGCTTCGAGCGCTTCGGCCAGCTGCTGGCCGGTGCCGCTGAAATGGACGCGCATGCGGCCACCGCACCGCTGGACCGCAACCTGCCGGTGCTGCACGCGCTGACCGATATCTGGAACCGCAACGTGCTGGGCTATGCCACGCATGCGGTGATGACCTACGACCAGCGTCTGGCGCTGCTGCCGGCCTATCTGCAGCAGCTGGTGATGGAGAGCCTGGGCAAGCGGGTCAAGCGCGACGGCAGCCCGGTCGATGGCGACACCGTTCCGGTTTGGTGGGGTGGTGCCGGCACCGATGTGCAGCACAGCTTCTTCCAGGCGCTGCACCAGGGCACCAGCATCGTGCCCGCCGATTTCATCGGCTGCGTGCACAACGATGATCCGTACACCATCAATCACCAGGCGCTGCTGGCGAACCTGCTGGCGCAGACCGAGGCCTTGGCCAACGGCCAGGACAGCGCGGATCCGCATCGCCAGTACCCGGGCGGACGCCCGAGCACGCTGATCCTGCTGGACGCGCTGACGCCGCAGGCGCTCGGTGCGTTGATCTCGATGTACGAGCACGCGGTGTTCGTGCAGTCGCTGATCTGGGACATCAACGCCTTCGACCAGTTCGGCGTCGAGCTGGGCAAGCAGCTGGCCAACCAGTTGCTGCCGGCGCTGCAGGGCGACGCGGTGGAGATCAACGATCCAATGACCCGGGAAGTGCTGGCGCGGCTGCGCTGAAGATCCAGCCGGGACTCGTGCGCAGTGGGAACAACATGGCAGGGGGTGATTCGTGAAAGTCAAAGACTTGTTCTGGCCTCTCGTCTTGGGTGCCGGCTTGGTATTCGCCTATACAAAGTATCAAGACCATAGGGCCGTTCAGAGTGAGCCATCTGTGTCATCCAGTTCACGGCGACCAGTAGCGGTGTCATCGCCTGAGCCAGAAGATCGTTCTTGGATCAAACAACGTGATGGCGCATCGCCCTCGCCGCAGTCCTCATCGGCATCGTTCAAGTGCGATGGTCGAACGCATTGTTCCCAGATGACGTCATGCGCAGAGGCAGAGTTCTTTCTGAAGAACTGCCCTGGCACGAAGATGGACGGGAATGGCGATGGTGAACCCTGCGAGCGGCAATGGTGCAATTGAGTGATGCTTGTTCCGCCACGGCATGCTTTGGGAGGGAGGTATCCAAAGGTGAGGCAGAATAAGGCGCGCCCCCTCTATGGGTAGAAGGAGCGGGAGTCTCTGGTGCCGTTTAGCCCTACCGGTTCGGGTCCCGCTCAGGGCTCGGTCGTTTGGTCAATTTGCGCTGCAGTGAGCGGCGGTGCATGCCCAGCAGGCGTGCCGCGGCGGAGACGTTGCCGCCTGTTTCGTGCAGGGCCTGCTGGATGTGTTCCCACTGCAGCCGGCTGATCGGTGTCATCGCGTCGGGCGGTTCCACTTCCTCCGGCTCCTCGCCGGCCTCCTCATCCTCGCCCAGCGCACGCAGGATCATCTGCACGGTCGCCGGCTTGGGCAGGTAGTCATCCGCTCCGAGCTTGATCGCCTCCACTGCGGTGGCGATGGAGGCATAACCGGTGACCAGCAGGATGCGCATGTCCCTGCGCAGATCGCGCAGTGGCTGGATCAGGCCCAGCCCGGATTCGCTGCCCAGCTTGAGGTCGATCAGCGCGAAGGCGGGCGGTGCCTGCATCGCCGACTGCAGTGCGCTGGCCACGTCCGTGGCGGTCACCGTCTCGATGCCACGCCGCGCGAGCGTGCGCTGCAGCGTGCGCAGGTACAGCGGATCGTCATCGACCAGCAGGCCGTGGGTAGCGGGAGCATTCATGCAAGGGTCTCGGTTGGGTCCAACGGCAGGCGAAAGCCGACGCGCGCTCCCTGGCCCTCGGCCGGACGCATCCACAATTCGCCATGCAGCCGCTCGATGGTGGCATGGGACAGCGCCAGGCCGACACCCATGCCTTCGGTCTTGCCACTGTTGAAGAGTGTGCCGGGCAGGGCGGCATCGTTGGCGTTGAAGCCGGGGCCGTAGTCGCGCACCTCACCGTAGAGCTGGCCATCACGCACATGGATGTCCAGGTCGATGACCGGGCGGTCGCTCAGTTCACCGGCATCGGCGGCATTGTTCAACAGCACCTGCAGCAAATGGCCGATACCCGGGTCCAGTTTCAGCTGCAGCGGTGCATCGGCGTTGCGCCGCAGCTCCACCGTGGGGCGCACCAGTCGCCACTGCTCCAGTACATGGCCGATGGAGACGTTTGCGCGGCTGCGTGTGGTTTCAGCCGGTTCGGCCAGCGCCAACACGCGCTCACGGCACTGGACCAGCAGGCCGCGCAGGGTTTCGATGTCCTCGCGCAGTTCCGGGTTGTCGCCGCTCTGTTCGTCGATGTCGTCGGCCAGCAGGGTCATGGTCGCCAGCGGCGTGTTGAGTTCGTGGGCGACCGAGGCGGCATGGGTGGCGAGGGCGACGATGCCCTCGTTGCGCACGAAGCGCTCGCGCAGCAGCGCCAGCTGGTTCTCGCGCTCGCGCAGCGCGGCGGCAAGCCGCGTGGAGAACACCAGCACGACCACGCTGGACAGCAGGAAGTTGGCCGCCGCGCCCCACAGGTGCAGGCTCATCGAATCGAAGATGCCCCCCTGCAGCGGCAGGCCGAACACGGCGCTCAAGGCATAGCCGGCCACACAGGCAGCGGCCACCGCATGGGTCCAGCGCAGGGGCAGGGCGAGGGCGGCCAGGGCGATCAGGATCAGGAACAGCGAGCCGAACGGATTGGCGATGCCGCCGCTCCAGCCCACCATCCAGGTCAGCACCGTGACATCGACCAGGATATGGCCGAAGGCCGTCACCGGCGCCGGATTGCTGTCGTGCACGCGCAGCTGCACGTACAGGTTGAACAGGGCCAGCACGAAGACGCCGGCCCACAGTGGCACCTGCGGCAGTTTCAGGCCGAGCAGATAGGTGGCCACCAGAATGGTGGCTGCCTGCCCGGCGCAGGCCAGCCAGCGCAGGCTGCACAGGGTACGGAGGAAGGAGGTGTCGCGATGTTCCATGGGCGCCATCGTATGCGTTCGCGGGCGTGGCCGCATGGCCCGGGGTTCATGCCGCGGATGCGGCGGTCGCGCTAAAATGCGCACCATGCATGACGCCGTGACCCGACCGACTCCGCCCACCGACGCTACCGCGTGGCCCCGTCGCATCACCCAGGCCGTCGATATCGGCGGGGTAAAAGTGGGCGGCGGCAATCCCGTGGTCGTCCAGTCGATGACCAATACCGACACCGCCGACGTGGCGGCCAGCGTCAAGCAGGTGGCCGACCTGTGGCGCGCGGGCTCGGAAATGGTGCGCCTGACCGTCAACAATCCCGAGTCGGCAGCGGCCATTCCGCGCATCGTCGAGAAGCTGCGGATGATGGGCATCGAGGTGCCGCTGATCGGTGACTTCCACTACAACGGCCACCAGCTGCTCACCAACGAGCCGGCTTGTGCCGAGGCCTTGGCCAAGTACCGCATCAACCCGGGCAACGTCGGCTTCGGCAAGAAGAAAGACACCCAGTTCGCGCAGCTCATCGAGTTCGCCATCAAGTACGACAAGCCGGTGCGCATCGGTGCCAACTGGGGCTCGCTGGACCAGGCGCTTGCCGCACGGCTGATGGATGAGAACAGCCAGCGTGCGCAGCCGTGGGATGCAGGCCGCGTGCTGCGCGAGGCGCTGATCCGTTCGGCGCTGGATTCGGCGCAGACCGCCGTGGAACTGGGCCTGCCGCGCGATCGCATCGTGCTGTCGGCCAAGGTCAGTGGCGTGCAGGAACTGATCGCCGTCTACCGTGACCTGGCCAGCCGTTCTGATTTCGCGCTGCATCTTGGCCTTACCGAAGCCGGCATCGGCAGCAAGGGCATCGTCGCCTCGTCGGCGGCGCTGGCCGTGCTGCTGCAGGAAGGCATCGGTGACACCATCCGCATCTCGCTGACGCCCGAGCCGGGTCAGGCGCGCACGCAGGAAGTCATCGTCGCCCAAGAGCTGCTGCAGACCACCGGGCAGCGTGCGTTCACGCCGATGGTCACCGCCTGCCCGGGTTGTGGCCGCACCACCTCCGAGTTCTTCCAGGAGCTGGCCAAGGTGGTGCAGAACCATGTGCGCGAGAAGATGCCGGTGTGGCGCGTCAGTCACCCCGGTGCGGAGAACATGACGCTCGCGGTGATGGGGTGCATCGTCAACGGTCCGGGTGAGTCGCGCCACGCCAACATCGGCATTTCGCTGCCGGGCACGGGCGAAGCACCGGCGGCACCGGTGTTCGTCGATGGCGAGAAGAAGGTGACCCTGCGCGGTGAGCACATCGCCCAGGAGTTCGTCGCGCTGATCGACGACTATGTAGAAGCTAAATATGCGCGAATCGCCGGCTGAGTCCCGGCGCGAAGCCGCGAACCTGCGAAGCTGGCTGGGCCACAATGCCTGGCGCCTGCTGCTGTTGTTCGCCGGCGTGCTGCTGCCGCTGGCAGGTTTCGTGGCGCTGGCCGATGAAATCCATGAGGCCGAGTCGCTTCATTTCGACAATGCCCTGCTGCTGCACCTGCATGCCTTGGCCACGCCTGCGCTCAACAGCTTCTTCGTGCTGGTGTCCAAGCTGGGCTACGAATGGGGCGTAATTCCCATCGACGTCGTGATCGTGCTGGTGTTGCTGCTGCGCCGCCGCTGGCGCAAGAGTGCGTTCGCTGCCACGGCTTTCATTGGATCCGCCCTGTTGAACATGGGCAGCAAGCAGTTGTTCCAGCGCGAGCGACCCAGCCTGTGGGAATCCATCGCGCCGGAGAGCACCTTCAGCTTCCCCAGCGGTCACGCCATGGGCTCGATGACGCTGGCCGTCACCGTGGTGCTGCTCACCTGGCGCACGCGCTGGCGTTGGCCGGTGCTGGCCGGCGCGGTGGTGTTCGTGGCGCTGGTCGGCCTGTCACGGGTCTATCTGGGCGTGCATTACCCCTCGGACATCCTGGGTGGATGGTGCGCCGCGCTGGTGTGGGTGATTGGTGTGCACACTGTCATGTTCCGCCGCCGCTGGTCACTGCCGCCACCCTGATTTCAATGACAGATTGCCAGCGGCGTTGGCTAGGGAAAGTCCTAAACACGCGCTGGAAATGGGCTGATGGTGGACGGCCCATCTGACACGCGATAGTTGCCCTACCACGACGGGAGGAGCATTTCCACGTCGTGGTGAGCAGATTGCGGTGTGTGAATGGGTGGGGTCAGCAGATTTGGCATCTGCGTTGCCATCCGTTCATTCAACCTGCTTCTGGTCGATAATACGCACGGTCCAGGCCAATGAGGGACGGGGGGAGCCGTCATCTCGAATGCCCACGCGAGGGTATTGGTTGCGGCTTCCACTATCACCTCGCCAAGAGGAATGCGTCATGACCATCAAGGTTTTCCTGATTGACGACCACGCACTCGTGCGTACGGGCATCAGGATGATTCTGTCGGGACAAACCGACATTGAAGTTGTAGGGGAAGCAGAGAGCGGTGAGGTGGCGCTGCCCCTGATCCGCCGGTTGAAGCCGGACGTGGTGCTGTGCGATCTGCATCTGCCGGGCCTGAGCGGCCTGGAAATCACCGAGCGCATCGTCAAGGGCGACCATGGCACGCGCGTCATCATCGTATCGGTGCTGGAAGACGGGCCAATGCCCAAGCGCCTGCTGGAGGCCGGTGCGTCCGGTTATGTCGGCAAGGCAGGCGATTCGCGCGAGCTTATCCGTGCCGTGCATGACGTGGCGCTGGGCAAGCGCTATCTGGCCAACAGCATCGCGCAGAACCTGGCGCTGTCGAACCTGGAAGGCGAGGGCTCGCCGTTCGATGCGTTGTCGCCGCGCGAGCTGGAAGTGGCACTGCTGCTGATCCAGGGGCATCGGCAGGAAGAGATCGCCCGCCGCCTCAGCCTGAGTGCGAAGACGGTGAATACGCACAAGGCACGCCTGTTCCAGAAGACCGGCGTACACGACAACATCGCGCTGGCACGTTTGGCTACGCAGTACGGCGTGGGTGATCCGTCGCGTGCGATCTGAATGATGGTCGTCAGCTGCCCCGGGGACGGGCAGGGGGTGAACAAAGGCAGCCTTCGGGCTGCCTTTGTCGTCATGGGGTGAGAAAACCTGCTTGGGTCCCGGGTAAGCGGAGCGCACCCGGGACTTCTCGCGCGTGATTGGGCTGGCGGTAGGGTAAGTGGATCGCCTTGCGCCATCGTGGGTCGTAGAGATTGTGAGTGCGGGGCTTCCATGGTTCCCGGGTGCGCTGCGCTTACCCGGGCTACGGGGCTCTGGATTCAGGTCGATTGGGTCAAAAGCTTACCCTCCCCAGCCCTCCCCTTGGCTGCGCCAAAGGGAGGGAGCAAGGGCGGCCTTCGCCTGGCTTTGTCGTCATGGTGGCGCAGAAGGTCCGCCTGTGTAGCCCGGGTAAGCGAAGCGCACCCGCGGATTCTCGCGCGTGGTCTGGCTTGGCGGTGGGGGAGTGGATCGCCTTGCGCGATCGTGCTTCGTCGTAGGGGCTGAGAGTGGCGGGCTCCCGTGGTTCCCGGGTGCGCTGCGCTTACCCGGGCTACGGGGCTCTGGATTCAGGTCGATTGGGTCAGAAGCTTACCCCTCCCCAGCCCTCCCCTTGGCTTGCGCCAAAGGGAGGGGGCGAAAGTGGCTTGGCCGTTGCCGGGTCAGGTGACCGGGACTGCCCCTCCCTTTGGCGCAGCCAAGGGGAGGGCCGGGGAGGGGTAGCGCCTTTCAGGCGTGCGGAAACAAAAAGGGCGGCCATTGGCCGCCCTTCCTGTATCACGCTTTCGCCTCTGGATCAGGCGTTGCGCGGCGGCTCCGTGCCGGCTTCCGCTTCTGCCTCGGCGTCAGCCTGGGTGGCGGCTTCCGTGGCTGCCAGATCTGCCGGTGCCGGATGAGCGGTAGCAGGTCTTTCCTGTGCCTGTGCTGCGGCGTTGTCGGCAGCCTGGGTCTCGGCGAACAGCTGGCCGTTCTGCGGGGCGGTCGGCGCAACCGGCGGCTCGATGGCGGGCAGGGTTGCCGGAACTTCCTCCGCAACCGGTGCCGGGGCCGATTCAGCCACCTGCACGGTTTCGGTCACTTCAGCCTGCACGGGAGCGCTGATCGGCTGGACCGGTGCGCTGACAGGTGTCACGACGACCGCCGGAGCAACCTCGACCTTCGCCGGCTCGATGGCAGCGACCGGAGCCGCTTCCACCACCTTCGAGGCTTCGCTCACAACAGGCGCTGCCTGCGGGGCTTCCACGTTGGTGACTTCGACCTTCGCCGGCTCAGCCTTCACCGGCTCGACCGGTGCAGGCGTGGCTTCTGCCACAACCGGTGCAGCTTCCGCCTTGACCGGTTCAGCGATGGCGACCGGCTTGGCCTGCTGCACCGGCTGTGCCGGAGCGGCGGTGGCCGGCTCGTCGTCGAACTCGAACTCAGGCTGGCTGGCGGCGGGCTTGCTGGCGACCTCTTCGTTGACGTTGCCGTCTTCGATTTCCTCGATGCCGTCCTCGTCGTTGCCCTGCAGCTCACCTGCAGCAACGCCTTCACCGTTGTTGCGGCGACGGCGACGGCCACCACGACGACCACGGCGGCGACGGCTGCCGGCTTCGCCGGTGCCTTCCTCGCCGGCGGCTGCCGGATTGGCGTCATCGGTGATGGGCGTGGTGACCAGTTCTTCCCGCACCGGGGAGACTTCCACCGGCTTGGCCACTTCGGCTGCCATTTCCTTCAGCACGACCGGTGCCTCGCTCGCAACGGCTTCGCTGGCGACCACGGCGGTTGCAGCAACGGCTGCGGCGGCGGCAGGTGCGCGTGGTGCCTCGGCCTGCTGCTGCTGGCGTGCTGGCTTCTCGGCGGCCTGCTGCTGCGGCTGCTGGGTCTGCTTGTCGGCATCCTGCTGCTTGGGTTGCTTGGGCTGCTTCTGCTTGGGCTGCTGCTGACCCTGCTCGTTGCGCTGCTGCTTGCCCTGCTGCTGCTCGTTGCGCTGCTGCTTGCCCTGCTGCTGCTCGTTGCGCTGCTTGGGCTGCTGGCCGTTGTTCTGGCCCTGTGCCTGCTGCTGGGGGTTGTTGCTGTTGTTCTGACGGCGGTCTTCGCGACGGTCCTCGCGGCGTTCGTCACGGCGCTGGTCATCACGACGGTTGCCATTGCCACCGCTGGCCTTCTGGCTGCTGCGGTTGTCGCGGCGCTGGTTGCGCTCGTTGCGGTTGTTGTTGCGACCGCCATCCTGGCGCTGCGGCTGGGCCGGCTGCGGTGCAGCGGCGGTTTCGCCACCGAAGATGCGCTTGAGCCAGCCCACCACACCGCCGGCGGCCGGGGCGGCAACCGGAGCGGCAACGGGTGCCGGGGCAGGGGCCGGAGCAGCTTCAGCCACTTCGCGCACGGGAGCCGGCTGGCTGTGCTTGACGTGGGTGACGGCCGGGGCCGGCGGGATGTTCAGCTGGGCCTTGGTCAGTGCATGCACCGGCAGCTTGCGCGGGGTGCCGCGCTGGTAGCTGGGCTTGCCGGACTCTTCACCCAGCTCGTTGTCGCGCAGGCGCGTGACTTCGTAGTGCGGGGTGTGCAGCTGCTCGTCGGCGACGATGATGATCGGCGCGTCGTGGCGCTTCTCGATCTCACGCAGGGCGCTGCGCTTCTCGTTGAGCAGGAAGTTGGCGATCTCCACCGGGGCCTGTACCAGCACCTGCCCGGTGTTTTCCTTCATGGCGTGCTCTTCGGCCACGCGGATGATGGACAGCGACAGCGACTCGATGCTGCGCATGCGGCCCTGACCATCGCAGCGCGGGCACACGATCTGGCTGGATTCACCCAGGCTCGGACGCAGGCGCTGGCGGCTCATTTCCATCAGGCCGAAGCGCGAGATGCGGCCCAGCTGGACGCGGGCACGGTCGTACTTCAGGGCGTTCTGCAGACGGTTCTCGACTTCGCGCTGGTGCTTGTTCGAGGACATGTCGATGAAGTCGATGACCACCAGGCCACCCAGGTCGCGCAGGCGCAGCTGGCGTGCCACCTCTTCGGCGGCCTCCAGATTGGTCTGGAACGCGGTGTCCTCGATGTCGGTGCCCTTGGTGGCACGGGCCGAGTTCACGTCGATGGCGGTCAGCGCCTCGGTCTGGTCAACCACGATCGAGCCGCCGGACGGCAGGCGCACGTTGCGCTCGTAGATCGCCTCGATCTGCGATTCGATCTGGAAGCGGTTGAACAGCGGGATGTCGTCCTTGTAGTGCTTGAGCTTGCGCAGGGTCTGCGGCATCACCTGCTGCATGAAATCGCGGGCAGTCTCGTACAGCTCTTCGGTGTCGACCAGGATCTCGCCCACGTCCGAGCGCAGGTAGTCGCGCAGGGCGCGCACGATCAGGCGCGATTCCTGGTAGATCAGGAACGGGGCCGGCTTGGTCAGCGCGGCTTCGGCGATCGAGCGCCAGACCTGCAGCAGATAGTCCAGATCCCACTGCAGCTCTTCGGCATCACGGCCGACGCCGGCGGTGCGGATGATCACGCCCATGTCGTCGGGGATGTTCAGCTTGTCCAGCGCTTCCTTCAGCGCGGCACGGTCTTCACCCTCGATGCGACGGGAAACGCCGCCAGCAGAGGGGGAATTGGGCATCAGCACCATGTAGCGGCCGGCCAGGGAGATGAAGGTGGTCAGGGCGGCGCCCTTGTTGCCACGCTCTTCCTTGTCGACCTGGACGACGATTTCCTGGCCTTCGCGCAGGAGTTCCTTGATGGTGGCCTTGTTGTGGTCCACGCCCGCCTGGAAGTAATCGCGGGAGATTTCCTTCAGCGGCAGGAAGCCGTGGCGGTCACCGCCGTACTCGACAAAGGCAGCCTCGAGCGACGGCTCCAGGCGGGTGATGCGGCCCTTGTAGATGTTGGACTTTTTCTGTTCCTTGGACGGCTGCTCGATATCGATGTCGTACAGGTTCTGCCCGTCGACGATGGCCACGCGCAGTTCTTCAGCCTGCGTGGCATTGATCAGCATTCGCTTCATTGTGCGTTCCTCGCGCGCTGCTACCGCGCGGAACGCCATGGGGTTTCGCCTCTGGTCACGGGTGGCCGCCCATTCGCGCAGGCGCGGGCAGGGCAGCTTGGGTTTCCAGCGCTACGACACCACGGCAGGCCGCGGGAGCGCTTCTTTCTTGTTTTAGGTGTTTCAGGGCCGGCGGCCGCCCCGACCGGGGCCGGAGGCGTCGCACGGGACATTGGTTTCGTCCAGCACGGATGCTTTTGACATCCGGCGATGGCCGGGAACGCCGACGAGCCGCTAACATGGCCGCCCCGGGGGCGGTGGCCGCGCACTGTGCCGGATTCGTAGGGAGCGGGGCTTCTGGCCCTGACCAACTTCCAACGAAATCAAACCCTTATATCGCCCCCCCGAGTGTAGCAGAATAAATAGGCAGATGACTGACTCCGAACACCGCCGTACGCCGCCCGCTGGCAAATCCAGCGTCCGCCTGATCAAGGTGCCTGAAGACCGGGCAGGGCAGCGCCTGGACAACTTCCTGCTGGGCCAGCTCAAGGGTGCCCCGCGCAGCCTGGTCTACAAGCTGGTGCGCAGCGGGCAGGTGCGCGTGAATGGGGGCCGCGCCAAGGCCGAGCGCAAGCTGGAGGCGGGCGAGGAGGTGCGCGTGCCGCCCGTCAATCTCACGGAAGTGGGAGAAAAGACGTCGCCGCCGGCCAGCTTCCTGCAGCGCATGGAGCAGGCCATCGTGTTCGAGGACGCGCGCCTGCTGGTGATCAACAAGCCCTCGGGCGTGGCCAGTCATGGCGGCAGCGGCATCAGCCATGGCGCCATCGAGACCATGCGCGCGCTGCGCCCGAACATGAATCTGGAACTGGTACACCGGCTGGACCGGGATACCTCCGGCCTGCTGATCATGGCCAAGAAGCGCTCGGCGCTGAGCGAGCTGCAGGCGCTGCTGCGTGAGGACCATGGCGGCATCCAGAAACGCTACCTGACCCTGCTGGCCGGGCGCATGCCCGATGGCGTGATGAGCGTGGATGCGCCGCTGCATGTGGGCCTGCGGCAGGGCGGTGAACGCCACGTCCAGGTCAATCAGGCGGGCAAGCCATCGCTGAGCCATTTCCGTGTGCTGGAGCGGCGCGGAGGCCAGTCCTACTGCGAGGTGCGGATCGAAACCGGTCGTACCCACCAGATCCGCGTGCATGCCCAGCACATCGGTCACCCGGTGGCAGGTGACGACAAGTACGGCGATCCTGCCGTCAACAAGCGCTTCCGTGAGCAGATCGGGCTGAAGCGCCTGTTCCTGCATGCCGCCACGCTGGAGTTCGCGCTGGACGGCGGCAAGACACCTTATCTATTGAATGCACCGCTGGCGCCGGAGCTGGCCGAGGCGCTGGACAGGCTGTGATGAGGCTGGGAACGGGGAACAGGGAAAACGTGCCTCCCACTTCCCGATTCCCCGTTCCCGGCTCTACTGCCACTTGAACAGCACCAGGCTCACCGCGATGGTCGCCATCCCCATCACCAGGCCGTATACGGTCTCGTGGCCCTTGGCGTGGCGCTTGGCGGCAGGCAGGAGTTCGTCCAGAGCCAGGAACACCATGATGCCGGCGATCAGGCCGAACACCGCGCCGAAGGTGTCGTGCGACAACACGCCGCCCAACGCGAAATAGCCGATGGCCGCGCCGACCGGCTCGGCCAGCCCTGACAGCAGGCTGGCGCCGAAGGCATACGACTTGCGCCCGGTGGCGAAGTACACCGGCACTGCGATGGCAATGCCCTCGGGGATGTTGTGGATGGCGATGGCGAAGGCCAGCGGCAGGCCGAGCGAGGGGCTTTCCAGCGTGGCGAAGAAGGTCGCCAGACCTTCAGGAAAGTTGTGCGCGGTGATGGCCACCGCACTCAGCAGGCCCACCCGGCGGATGTTGCTGCGGCCATGTTCCCTGAGTGCCGGGTCCTGTTTGTCGAGCGTTTCGTGCGGGTTGGGCACCAGATGGTCTATGGCGACCACCAGCAATACGCCGGCCAGGAACCAGAGCGTGCCGTAGGTGAAGCCGAGCCGGTCACCGTGGGTGCTGCTGAACGCGGCGATCGATTTGTTCAGGATTTCAGACAGCGACACATAGACCATCGCGCCGCCGGCGAAGGCCAGGCCGAAGGCGAGCAGGCGCGGGTTGGGCCGTCTGGAAAACAGCACCAACAGGCTGCCGACGGCCGTTGCCAGACCGGCAGCCAAGGTCAGCGCGAACGCTAGACCGACATTGTCGCTGGAGAGCGCGGGCACAGTGTGGGGCCTGTTGTCGCGGGGGCGGATCAGCCGCCGCGGCGCACGCGCTCTTCGATCGCGAAGCACTCATTGGGCTTGGGATCGGGCGGGTTGAAGCTCACCGGGACCTGGATGGTGGTCGGCACCGCCTGGCCGTTGCGGGTGGCAGCCTTGAACTTCCACTCGCGCACGCGTGCGATGGCCGAGTCATCAAGCTGGCTGTTGCCGCTGCTGGTGACCAGCGAGACATCGGTGGGCGCGCCCTGCGGGCCAACCACCACGCGCAGCACGCTCTTGCCGCCGACGCCGGTGCAGGCCAGTTCGGCCGGGTAGTCCGGTGGCGGGGTCTGCACGGCGGCCACTTCGGTGGGGGCCACCGTCGGGGCCGGCGGCTGATCGGAGGAATTGCAGGCGGCCAGCGCGGTGGCCGCGACGAGGGAGCCCAGCAGCAGACGCGGATTCATGTCATTGCTCCGTTAGTGCGGATGCCTTGGCGGCACAGATGAAGTCGTTCTCGCTCAGGCCGCCGACATCATGGGTGGAGAAACGCACCACGGCACGGTCGTAGTGCACGCCCAGATCGGGGTGGTGATCCTCGGCGTGGGCGATCCAGGCCAGCGCGTTCACGAAGGCCATGGTGCCGTAGTAGTTGTCGAAGCGGAATGTACGGGTCAGCGCCTGGCCGTTCTCGGCCAGCTCCCAGCCGGGAACCTGCGGCATCAGCTCGGCCAGACGGGCCTGGCCCAGACGGTGTTCGCTGCCGCGGCGTGGAACGCAGCGCGCCTGCGCCAGCGGGATCAGATCAGGGGCCATGGAACCTCCTTCAAGCAACGGATTGGCGGGTGTTTGACTGAATGATGCCAGCCATGGAATCAGCATCCCATCAGTGGTCACCTAGACACCGCTAGAATACCCGCATGATCCAGATCTCAGATACCGCACAAACCCACTTCCGCAAGCTGATCGAACGCGAGGCCGTGCCCGGCATGGGCGTGCGCCTGAGCGCGGTGGATCCCGGCACGCCACGCGCGGATGCGCGGCTGGAGTTCGCCGAGCCGGCCGACCTGCTGGGTGACGAGTGGGCGGTGGATTGCGACGGCTTCACCTTGTATGTGGCGGCCACCAGCGTGGCATGGCTGGATGGCGCCGAGATCGATTTCGTCGCGCAGGCCGCCGGCACCCAGCAACTGACCATCAAGGCACCCAAGATCAAGGGCGAAGCGCCGGGCGAGGCCGCGTCGATGGTGGAGCGCGTGCATTGGGTGATCGAGAACGAGATCAATCCGCAGCTGGCCTCGCACGGTGGCCGCGTGGCGGTGCAGGAAGTGTCCGCTGATGGCGTGGTGCTGCTGCGCTTCGGCGGCGGTTGCCACGGCTGTGGCATGGCCGATGTGACCTTGAAGCAGGGCATCGAGAAGACGCTGATGGGCCGCGTGCCCGGCGTCACGGCGGTGCGTGACGCCACCGACCACGACACGGGTCAGGCGCCGTATATCCCGCGCGGCACCGCGGGTTGAGCTGACTACGGCATGCCGGTGACGTCTGTTGCCGACCTCATCAACCTGCTGGCCGCGCGCCGGCAGGCCAACCTGCTGCACGATCGCCGTACCGGCATGCCTTACAGCTGGAGCGCTTGGCTGCGCGCGCGGGTATCGCGCGCCCTGACGGCCTTCAGCCGGGGCGACGTGGATGGCGTGATCGCCGCGCGGCCGGTTGCGCCTGCTGATCCGGTGCCGCCGCGGCACCCGCTGTGGCAGGTGATGCTGTCCCTGCTCTGGCACGGTGGCGACGCGCCGCCGCGTGACCAGCGGGGTCTGCGCTGGTTCGCGGGCGTGTTCAGTGCCTTGCTGCACATCCTGTTCGCAGCGCTGCTGCTGTGGGTGGCACTGGTGCGCAGCAATGTGCCTGACGCGGATGCCGAAGCGGGCGAGCGCGTGCAGGTTGAATACATTGGTCGCGGCACGCCGGAAGAAGAAGGCGGCGGTGCCCCTGAGGCGCAGGCCGCGGCGGCATCGGCGGCCGCAGGAGCAGAGGCCGCGGCAACACCCGCGCAGGGCGAAGCGGCACCCGCTGCCGAAGCGCAGACTGCTGCCTCGGAACAGACTGCCGCCAGCGTGGCTGAAACGGCGCAGGTGGCTGATGAGCCGCAACCCATGCCCGTGGACATGGCCAAACCGTCGCCGGAGGTCAGCAGCGCGCAGCCGCTGAGCGTGACCGAAACCGCACAGCCAACCACCGATTTCGTGCTGCCACCCCCTACCGTGCAGCCGCCTAACATCACCCCGCCCACGGTGAACGTGCCCGAGGTACAGGTACGCGAGCGCACGGTTGAGACCGCTGCCGAGCGGCCGGTGGTGACATCGCAGGTGCGTACTCCCGTTGAGGCGCGTGTGCGCGTGCCGGATGTGCAGGTGCGTGAGCGCCGGATTGAAGTGGCACCGGAGCAGCAGGTACGCATGGCGCAGGTGCAGCCGCGCAGCAGTGAGGTGCAGTTGCCGACGCGCGAGCTGGGCGTGCGCGAGCGGCAGATCGAAGCGGCACCGCGCGAGTCGGTGGCGATGGCGCAGGTCAAGCCACGCGAGGCCGAGGCGCAGGTCAGGTCACCGGGCATCGCGGTGCGCGAGCGACAGATTCCGGGCGTGCCGGATACACCTGCGGCCAAACCCGCAGGCGCCGGAGCGGGGCAGGCGAGCGCGCCTTCCAGAACGCCCGCCGCCGGCAGTGCGCAGGCGGCGGCAGAGAGCGGCAAGGCAAGCGCGGGCAGTGCCGCTGCCAACACCGCGACGACCGCGGCGGGCACCAGTTCTGGTGCTGGTTCCAAGCCGCAGGATCGAACCGGTGGCTGGGCGGCGCCGACCCGTGGCGATGACTGGGGCGCTTCGCAGCGGCAGGTGGATGGGAGTGCAGGTGGCCAGGCGGACAGCGGCAAGGGTCTGTTCAATGCCGACGGCAGCGTGCGGCTGGCGGGCGATGGCGGGAAGGTGCAGGACGCGGGCAAGCGGGGCGCGCCGGGCGGTGATTCGGATACGTGGAGCCGTGAGCGCATCGCCAACTCCGGCACATGGTTGAAGCGCCCGCCATACGACTACACGCCGACCTCGTTCGACAAATACTGGGTGCCCAACGAATCATTGCTGGCCGAATGGGTGCGCAAGGGCATCAAGAGCATCGAGATTCCGATTCCCGGCAGCAGCAGCAAGATTTCCTGTGTGGTGTCGATGCTGCAGTTCGGTGGTGGTTGCGGCCTGACCAACCCGAACATGCAGGAGCAGCCTGCCGAGGCGCGCCCGCCGCCGGACGTGCCGTTCAAGAAGGAATTGCAGGAAGACAACGGCAGCCGTTGAGTCGTACCGATACGCAGGGTGCTGCATATCCATGTAGCCCGGGTAAGCGCAGCGCACCCGGGAGGGACGTGGCGATTGATCGATGGTGGTGCTGTTCTGTATTCCAGCTCATGCCTGTGCTGAGGGTGTGCTGTGTTTCCCGGGTGCGCTGCGCGTACCCGGGCTACGGTGAATTGGTGCTACGGAATTGATGCAAAAAAGAAGCCGCCCATCGGGCGGCTTCTTTGTCTGCGGCGCGGCGACGAGACTCAGTTCAGACCGTGCAGGTCGCGCAGCTGGGTTGGGCGCGAACCGAAGTAGGCGGCCAGGTCGGCGATGTCCTGGTCGCTGAGGTCGGTGGCCTGCGGCGACATCAACATGTGCGTGCGGTCGCCGCTGCGGTAGGCCTGCAGCGAGTGGGCAAGGTAGTCGCCGTACTGGCCACCCAGGCGCGGGTAGCTCGGGTCGATGGGATTGTTGCCATCGGCACCATGGCAGTCGATGCAGCTCTGCTTGGTGGCGTTGCTCTTGACGTTGGCGCGCTGCTCGCCGATGGCGATGCGCCCCTGCGGCAGACCGGCCGACGAACTGGAGCCGTGCTCACCACTGGCATGGCCCGCGTCACCGGCCGACTTGTTCGTGGACTCCACTTCCGACTGCGAACAGGCGGCCACGGCCAGGGCTGCGAGCAGGACGACGGACAAGCGCGTTGCGTGCGTTGCTTTCGACATGTGCGATGCCTATTTGACGGTGGACAGGTAAGCGGCGAGGTCAGCGATCTCCTGCGTGCTGAAACTCATCGACTGCGCCTGCATGGTCGGATGCTTGCGCTTGCCCTCGCGGTACTCGGTCAGCGCCTGGGTCAGGTACTGCGCCGATTGCCCGCCGATCTTCGGCACGCGGTAGCTCGGGTAGGCATTCTTGTAGCCGGTGATGCCGTGACAGCCCTGGCAGGTATAGGCCAGGGTGCGCCCGGATTCAGCATTCCCGGTAGGCGCTGCGGGTGCAGCTGCGGGTGCGGCAGCCGGTGTGGCGGGTGGTTCAGACTGCGGATCAGCGTTGGCGTGCCCTGTGGTCAGGGCGAAAGCCAGAACGAAACAAGCGGCGAGCGGCTGCGGGCGCATGGTTTCCTTGTCCGGTAAGCGGGTCTGGGGTTCCGGCGTGGGACACGGAACGGATCTGAGTATAGCCCGCGTTTTTCTCCCGCCGGTACTCGATCTCATGCTGCGATGCGTCACTATCTGGCTGTAGGGTGTGCCGATCCATGACCTTTGGCGCATGGTGTGCCCGTGGGGTGGTGCAATACTTTGCTACAACACCATGCAAACGCATCCTCAGGGAACTTACGATGTCGCGATTCCTCTCTCTGCAAGGCCGCACTGGAACCTGCGCCGCTGCACTGCTGATCTCCACCACGCTGCTGCTGGGTGGCTGCAAGCCCGGCGGTGACGATGCACAGGCCAAGGCCAAGCCCGGTGCCGAGCAGAAGGCGGCCGATGCGGTGCCGGTGGAGGTGGCCAAGGCTGTCCATCGCGCCATCGCTGCCAGCTATGCAGGTACGGCTGCCCTGGAAGCGCGCGCTGAGTCGCAGGTGGTGGCCAAGACCTCGGGCATCGCGCTGGCGGTGCTGGTGGAGGAAGGACAGCACGTTAATGCGGGACAGGCGCTGGTGCGGCTGGACCCGGATCGTGCGCGGCTGAGCGTGGCGCAGGCCGAGGCGCAGATGCGCAAGCTGGAAAACAGTTACCACCGCGCACAGAAGCTGGTGCAGCAGCAGCTGGTCAGCGCAGCCGATGTCGATCAGCTGCGCTATGACCTTGAGAACGCGCGCGCGATGTACCGCATGGCCGCGCTGGAGCTGTCCTACACCACGGTGGTGGCGCCCATCTCCGGCATCGTTGCTTCGCGTGACATCAAGCCGGGCAACTTCGTGCAGATCAACTCGCCGATCATCCGCATCGTGGACAACAGCCGCCTGGAGGCGACGTTGAATGTGCCGGAGCGTGAGGTCGCCAAGCTCAAGCCGGGCCAGGCGGTGACGTTGGCGGTGGACGCACTGCCGGGGCGCCAGTTCACCGGCACGGTGGATCGTGTGTCGCCGGTGGTGGATACCGGCACCGGCACCTTCCGCGTGGTGACCTCGTATTCGGGTGAGGCGGACCTGCAGCCGGGCATGTTCGGCCGCATCAACATCAACTACGACCAGCGCACCGATGCGCTGGTGGTGCCGCGCAGCGCGCTGCTGGAAGACGGCAGCGAGCAGGCTGCCTATGTGGTGCGCGATGGCAAGGCCATGCGTACGCCGCTGAAGCTGGGCTATGACGATGCCGGCTGGGTGGAAGTGCGCGAAGGCCTGAAGGCAGGCGATGAAGTGGTGATCGCCGGCAAGGCGGCGCTGCGCGAAGGCAGCGCGGTGCAGGTGATCGGCAAGGAGAACAAGGACGTGGCCGCTGCGGCCAAGGCACCGGCCGCAGAGGCGAACAAGCAATGAGTGCACACGAACCATCGGCATCCGGCGGTGGCTTCGACCTGATCGAGTTCGCCACGCGCCGCCGCGTCACCATCGCGATGATGACGCTGACCCTGGTGCTGTTCGGCCTGATTTCGCTGTCCAGCCTGAAGGTCGAGCTGCTGCCGGATCTGAGCTATCCCACGTTGACGGTACGCACCGACTACGAAGGTGCGGCGCCGGCGGAAGTGGAAACGCTGATTTCCCAGCCGGCTGAAGAGGCGCTGGGCATCGTCAAGGGTCTGCGCAAGCTCAAATCGATTTCGCGCACCGGCCAGAGTGACGTGGTGCTGGAGTTCGCCTGGGGCACGGACATGCAGCAGGCGGGTCTGGATGTGCGCGACAAGATGGAAACGCTGCAGCTGCCACTGGAGGCCAAGCCGCCGGTGCTGCTGCGTTTCAACCCTTCGACGCAGCCGATCATGCGGCTGGCGCTGTCGTCCAAGCAGGACGGCGGCAGCGAAGCCGATGCGATCCGTCGCCTGATGGAGCTGCGCCGGTACGCCGACGATGATCTCAAGCGCAAGCTGGAGCCGGTGAGCGGCGTGGCGGCGGTGAAGGTGGGTGGCGGCCTGGAAGATGAGGTCCAGGTGGACATCGACCAGCGCAAGCTGGCCGCGCTCGGGCTGTCGCTGGACACCGTGATCGAACGCCTGAAGCAGGAGAATGTGAACCTGTCCGGTGGCCGTCTGGAAGAAGGTTCGCAGCGGTATCTGGTGCGGACGGTCAACCAGTTCACCACCGTCGAGCAGATGCGCGAGATGCTGCTGACCACGGCGGCCGGCACGAGTTCGTCGTCTTCTTCCGGCGGCGAAAACCGCCAGCTGATGACCGCCATCCTCGGCAGCCGCGACCCCAACGTGATCGCCGCGCTGCGCAACGATGGTTCCGGCGCCAGCGTGGCCACCGTGCGTCTGAAGGACGTGGCCGATGTGCGCCAGGGCTACAAGGAGCGCGAGGCGGTGATCCGCAGCGCGGGCCATGAGGCCGTCGAACTGGCCATCTACAAGGAAGGTGACGCGAATACCGTGTCCACCGCCGACGCGCTGGAAGAACGGCTGGCGCTGATCCGCAAGCAGCTGCCCAAGGACATCGAAATGACCACGGTGGAGGACCAGTCGGTCTTCATCCGCCACGCCATCAAGGACGTCAAGATCGATGCGGTGATCGGCGGCCTGCTGTCGATCCTGATCATCTTCCTGTTCCTGCGCGATGGCTGGAGCACCTTCGTCATTTCGCTGTCGCTGCCCATTTCGATCATCGCCACCTTCTTCTTCATGGGTCAGCTGGGCCTGAGCTTGAACGTGATGTCGCTGGGTGGTCTGGCATTGGCGACGGGCCTGGTGGTGGATGACTCCATCGTGGTGCTGGAATCCATCGCCAAGGCGCGCGAGCGCGGCATGGGGGTACTGGAAGCGGCCATCAAGGGCACGCGTGAAGTGTTCATGGCGGTGGTGGCCTCCACATTGACCACCATCGCGGTGTTCCTGCCGCTGGTGTTCGTCGAAGGCATCGCCGGCCAGCTGTTCCGCGACCAGGCACTGACCGTATCCATCGCCATCGCGGTATCGCTGGTGGTGTCGATGACGCTGATCCCGATGCTGAGTGCGCTCAAGGGCCGCCCGCCGCTGGAATTCCCGGCCGAAGCGCCGCGTGAGCCGTGGCGTCCGGAGAGCCGCTGGAAGAAGCCGGTGGCCTACACGGGCCGTGGCGTCGGTGCGATGTTCCGCTACGGCTTCTTCGCCGTGGTGTGGCTGATCGTTCGTGCGTTCCGTGGCATCGCTGCGGTCGTCGGGCCGGTGATGCGCAAGGCCAGTGACCTGGCGATGGCGCCGTATGGCCGCGCCGAGCGCGGCTACCTGCGGTTGCTGCCGGCAGCGTTGAAGCGCCCGTGGCCGGTGCTCGGCTTCGCTGCGTTGGCGTTCGGCCTGACCATGGCGACCCTGCCGCTGCTGGGTGTGGATCTGATTCCGCAGCTGGCGCAGGACCGTTTCGAGATGACCGCCAAGCTGCCCCCCGGCACACCGCTGGCGCAGACCGACGCGCTGGTGCGTGAGGTGCAGCGCAAGCATGCCGGTGAGCCGGGCGTGCGCCTGCTGTACGGCGTGTCCGGCACGGGCACGCGGCTGGACGCCAGCCCGACCGAGAGCGGCGAGAACATCGGCAAGCTGTCGGTGGTGATGGATGACAACAAGGCCGAGCCGGCGCTGACCGAAAAGCTGCGCGAGACCATGAAGGCATGGCCCGAGGCGCAGGTTGACTTCGCGCGGCCTGAGCTGTTCGCGCTGTCACCGCCGCTGGAAATCGAGATCGAAGGCAACAACCTCGAATCGATCCGCGTGGCAGGCAACCATCTGGCCGGCATGCTGCGCCAGAACGCGCACTACGCCGACGTGAAGTCAACGGTGGAGCAGGGCTTCCCGGAAATCCAGATCGTGTTCGACCAGGACCGCGCCGCCGCGCTGGGCCTGACCACGCGCCAGATCGCCGATGCGGTGGTCAACAAGGTGCGCGGCAATGTCGCCACCCGCTACAGCTTCCGTGATCGCAAGATCGATGTGCTGGTGCGCGTGCAGGAATCCGAGCGCGCGTCGGTCGATGACATCCGCCGCCTGATCGTCAACCCGTCCGGCAACAAGCCAGTGGAGCTGGGCTCGGTGGCCGATGTGGTTTCCACCACCGGCCCCAGCGAAATCCACCGCGCAGACCAGCGCCGCGTGGCCATCGTCTCGGCCAACCTGCGTGACATCGACCTGGGCACGGCCATCACCGAAGTGCAGACCATGGTGGCCGAGCACCCGCTGGGCACCGACGTGGGCATGCGTATCGGTGGCCAGGGCGAGGAGCTGGGTGAGTCGATCCGCTCGCTGCTGTTCGCGTTCGGGCTGGCCATCTTCCTCGTGTATCTGGTGATGGCATCGCAGTTTGAATCGCTGCTGCACCCGTTCGTCATTCTGTTCACCATTCCATTGGCGCTGGTGGGTGCGGTCGCTGCACTGCTGCTGTCACGCTCGCCCGTGTCCGTGGTGGTGTTCATCGGCCTGATCCTGCTGGTGGGTCTGGTGGTGAAGAACGCCATCATCCTGATCGACAAGGTGAACCAGCTCCGTGAGGAGGGCATGGCCAAGCGCATGGCGCTGGTGGAAGGCGCGCGTTCGCGCCTGCGCCCGATCATGATGACCACCCTATGTGCGGTGTTCGGCTTCCTGCCGCTGGCGTTGGCCTTCGGCCAGGGCGCGGAGGTGCGCTCGCCGATGGCGATCACCGTGATCGGTGGTCTGCTGATCTCCACGCTGCTGACGCTGGTGGTGATTCCGGTGGTGTACGACCTGCTCGACCGCAAGCCCGACGAGTTCTATGCCGAGCGTGGACGCCGCGCACGGCAGGTCATGGCGCAGGCCGAACAGGTGCTGGCGCACGAGCAGGACATGATCGGCGGCAAGGACTGAGCCGATGAACATCACCGAGCTGTCCATCCGCCGCCCCGTCACCACCATCATGCTGTTCGTATCGATGGTGGTGATCGGCCTGATCGCCTCGTTCCGCCTGCCGCTGGAGGCCGAGCCGGAAGCGACCATCCCGTTCTTCTTCGTCTCGCTGCCGTACCCTGGCTCGACGCCGGAAGAGGTGGAGCGCAACCTGCTTCGGCCGGTGGAAGAAGCGCTGGCGACCATGCCGGGCATCAAGATGATGAACTCGCGCGCCAATGCCGAAGGCGCGCAGATCCAGGTCGAGTTCAGCGACTGGAACCGCGATGTGGCGATGGCGGCATCGGAAGCGCGCGAGCGCATCGATGCGGTGCGCGACCAGTTGCCGGATGATTTCCGCCGCTACTTCGTGCAGCGCTGGAGTACCAGTGATCAGGAGGCGATCAGCCTGCGCCTGAACAGCGAGGAAGACCTGACCGCCCGCGCCGACATGATCGAGCGCAGCATCAAGCAGCGTCTGGAACGCCTGCCCGGTGTGGCCCGTGTGGAAGTGGAAGGCGTGGCCAAGCAGGAAGTGCTGGTGGCGCTGGACAAGGACCGCGTGAGTGCACATGGCGTGGCACTCAACGAGCTGGTGCAGAAGCTGCAGGCCGCCAACTTCTCCGTGTCGGCGGGGCAGATCACCGAGGACGGCCGGCGCCTGCGCGTGCAGCCGCGCGGTGAGCTGCTGGAACTGCAGTCCCTGCGTGACCTGCCGGTCAACAACCGGGGCACCCGCCTGTCGGATATCGCCGAGGTCAGCCTGCAGCCGCAGCGCATGACCTATGTGCGGCAGATGGAGGGCAAGCCCAGCGTGGGCGTGGACATCTACAAGGAGCGCTCGGCCAACCTCGTGGATCTGTCGCGTGCGGTGCGCGAGGAGATCGGCGTGCTGGAGCAGGATCCGGCCATGCGCGGCATCGAGATCGAAGTGGCGCACGACTCCGGCCAAGCCGTGACCAGCTCGCTGCTGGCACTGGCCGAGGCGGGCGCCATCGGTCTGCTGTTGTCGGTCATCGTGCTGTACGCCTTCCTGCGGCACTGGCCTTCGACGCTGATGGTGTCGCTGGCCATTCCCATCTGTTTCATCATGACGCTGGGCTTCATGTACTTCACCGGGATCAGCCTGAACATCATCTCGATGATGGGCCTGCTGCTGGCGGTGGGCATGCTGGTGGACAACGCCGTGGTGGTGGTGGAGAGCATCTACCAGGAGCGGGAGAAGTACCCCGGGCAGCCGGCGATGGCCTCCATCATCGGCACCCGCCATGTCGCCATCGCCCTGTCGGCCGGTACGCTGTGCCACTGCGTGGTGTTCCTGCCGATGATGTTCGGCGAGAAGAACATCATCACCATCTATCTGTCGCAGCTGGCGGTGACCATCTCCTTCTCGCTGTTGGCCTCGTGGCTGGTGGCGGTGAGCCTGATCCCGATGCTGTCGGCGCGCATGAAGACGCCGCCGGCGGTGAAATCACCGTTGATCAGCCGGCTGCAGAATCGCTATGCACGCGCGCTGCGCTGGACCCTCAACAACCGCGGCTGGAGCGTGGCCGGCATCCTGCTGGTCACCCTGGTGAGCCTGTGGCCGATGACCCACACCCAGGGCGGTGGCGACGAGAACGATCCGGACGAGATCAACATCTTCTACCAGTGGAAGGGTGCCTATTCCAAGGAGGAGATGGGCAAGGAAGTGCAGCGCGTGGAGGATTTCGTCAACGCGCATCGCAAGGAGTTCCACATCAAGCGCGTGTACAGCCGCTACGCGGAGCAGGGTTGGGCGCAGACCCGCCTTTTCCTGGATATCGACGACCGCGAGGTGAGCAAGAAGATCGAGGAAGAAGTGCGCAAGGGATTGCCGCAATCGGCGCGGGCCAAGATCGGCATCGGCTGGCCGGGTGGCATGGGCAGCGAAGGGCAGGGCGTGCGTTTCAGTCTGGTGGGTGACTCCAGCCAGACCCTGCGCGAGCTGGCCGACGACATCGTGCCCATGCTGTCTCGTGATCCCAAGCTGCGCGATGTGCGCGTGGACATCGGTGATGCCAACGCAGAGCTGGCGGTGCAGGTGAACCGCGAGCGCGCGGCGTCCTATGGTTTCAGCGCGCAGCAGGTGGCGCAGTTCGTGGGCATGGCGCTGCGCGGCTCCTCGCTGCGTGATTTCCACCGTGATGACGTGGAGATTCCGGTCAACGTGCGCTTCGCCGGCTCGGAGCAGTACACCATCGAGGACCTGTCCTCATTCATGGTGCGCAACGCCGCAGGCAAGGAAATTCCGCTGCTGGCGATGGTGGACGTCAACGTCAACCCGGCCGCCAACTCGATCCAGCGCCTGAACCGCCAGACCATGCTGCGCATCGAGGCCGGCATCGCCAAGGACGTGCCGATGGACCAGGCACGCAAGTTCATCGAAACCACGCTGGACGGCGTGCAGTTCCCGCCCGGCTACGGCTACACGTTCTCCGGCGCGGGCTTCAACATCAACTTCGATGGCATGGAGCAGATGCAGCGCGCCATCCTGATCGCGCTGGTGCTGATGCTGGTGATCATGGCGGCGGTGTTCGAGTCGCTGCTGTTCCCGGTGGCCATCATGTCCTGCGTGCTGTTCTCCATCTTCGGCGTGTACTGGCTGTTCTGGCTGACCGGCACCGAGATGAACATCATGGCGGTGATCGGCATTCTGGTGCTGATGGGTGTGGTGGTGAACAACGGCATCGTGATGATCGAGCACATCAACAATCTGCGACGGCGCGGCGTGCCGCGGACGGAGGCGTTGATCGAAGGCAGTCGCGAGCGCCTGCGCCCGATTATGATGACCATGGGCACGGCCATCCTGGCGATGATTCCCATCGCGCTGAATACCCAGACTGCCGACGGCATGCCGCCGTACTACCCGATGGCCCGCGCCATCGCCGGTGGACTGGCGTTTTCCACGGTGGTCAGCCTGTTGTTCCTGCCGACCATCTACGCGCTGCTGGACGATCTGCGCATGGGAACCGCGCGGCTCGTGCGCCGTGCGCGCGGACTGCCGGCGGAGCGGATGACCCCGGTCATGCAGGAGTAGATCACAACCACGACGCCGCGCTTCTATGCGCGGCGTTTTCTTTCAGGAGAGCAAGGATGGCGCACACGCTTCGCCGGGAAGGCCGGTTGGCCGGCATGCTGTATCTGGTGGTGGTGCTGACAGGAATCTTCAGTCTTGCCTATGTGCCGGCCCAGATCGCCGCGCCAGACACCGAACTGACATTGTTCCGGATGATCATCGAGCACACGCTGGTCCGGCAGGGTATGGCGGCATTCATTGTCGGGCAGTTGGCGTTCCTGCTGCTCGCCCTGGTGCTCTACCGCGGTCTGCAGGACGTCAATCGCAGTGCGGCCACGATCATGCTTGTGCTCGTCGTCGTCAGCGTGCCGTTGGCGTTGATCACGTTGTCGCATCGGTGGCGTGCGTTGGTGCTGCTGACCGATCCGGACTGCTTGACGTTGGCCCGGGAGCAGCGCGAGGTGTTGGCGTTCGCCGCGTTCAAGGCCTACGTGAACGGAATGGAGATGGTCAGGCTGTTCTGGGGGCTGTGGCTGTTCCCGTTGGCGTGGCTGATCCTGCGCTCACGTCGTGTGCCGCGCGTGCTGGGGGTCCTGCTGATCTTGGGAGGGCTCAACTATGTCGTCGGTGTGTTCGCGCACCTGTTGGCACCCACGTACGACATCACGCTGTTCTCGAAATACATGGGCATGGCCGCAGCCGCAGGCGAGATAGGAACCTGCCTGTGGTTGTTGGCCTTCGGCCTGCGCGGCGTTCGCGCGGATGCACTTGCGAACAGGGAATGACGTGCCGTGCAGCAGAATCCGACTTCACTTTCCTTGCTTGATGGGCCGTTGCCGACACGGCTGAAGCTTGCCGCGTGCTGGGCCAGCCTCACGTTCTGCTATCTGTACGGCGACTACTTCGGTCTCTATAAGCCCGGCAAGCTGCAGCGCATGCTGGACGGTGCAGGCCCGATGGGGCCGGCCACCGAAGCATCACTGCTGTTTGTCGCGCTGCTGCTGGTGGTGCCGGGGCTGATGGTGTTCCTCACCTTGACCATGCCGGCGCGGCTGGTGCGCTGGCTCAGCATCGGCCTGGCCCTGTTCTATGCGGCGTTCGTCGCCATCACCATGCCGGGGGCATGGTGGTTCTATCTGGCGTACAGCAGCATCGAGATCGTGTTGTGTCTGGTCATCGTGCGCATGGCCTGGGCATGGCCACCCGCACGACCGGCATGACGGGCCGGCTCAGCCCGCCAGCTTCCCGTACACGCTGAAACCGGTCAGCCACAGGCCCAGCATGCTGCCGAGGTTGGTCAGCATGAAGGTCAGCACGATGCGGGTGACGCGGTTGCGGTACCAGCCCTTGAGCGTCTGCGCGTCGTCGCGCAGCTGCAGAAAATCCTCGTAGGTGGGTTTGCGCAGGCGGGTCTCCACCAGCGCCGCGAAGGCACCGGTGGGGATGCTCAGGCGGAACGGTTTGAACGGCGCCACCGCGATGGCGGTGAGGATGCTGAGCGGGTGGCTGCCGGCCAGCAATGCACCCAGACCGGCCAGGCCGCCGGTGTACATCGCCCAGGTGGCGAGCATCTGCGCGCCCATGTTCATGCCCCCCTTCCAGAAGCCGATGCCGATGCCGGCCAGCACGACGGCAAGAATGGTCAGGGTGATCCACGGGATGTTGCGCTTCTTCGGCACGGCTTCCAGCTGCTCGCGCAGTGGGCCGGGTGCGTCGGTATCGGTTTCCAGGTAGGTGGCCAGACCGGCAAGGTGGCCGGCGCCCACCACGGCCAGCACATTGCGCTGGCCGGGGTCGTGTTCTTCGCGCAGGCGCGTGGCCATGTAGCGGTCGCGCTCGCCGATGATGGCCTGGTACAGCGCGGGGCTCTCGTTGGCGAATTCGCCGAAGCTCGACTCCAGCATGTCGCCCTGCTTGAGCTTCTCGATTTCCTCTTCGCCCACATCCTCGGACGAGAACAGCCCGGCGGCCAGGCCAGTCACCAGCTTCAACTTGCCGAAGAAGCCCAGCTGCTGCGAGGCGCGGCGGAAGGTGAGGCCGACATCGCGGTCGATCAGGTGTACGGGCAGGTCGCGTTCCTTCGCCAGCGCCACTGCGCGCTTGAGCTCGGCACCGGGCTCGATGCCCAGCTGCTCGGCCAAGCGGCGCTGGTAGGCCGCCAGGGCCAGATTGGCGGCGAACAGGGCGATGCGGCCGTTGCGGATCACCTCCACCAGGTCGAGCTTGGCCATTGCGTTCGGGTCGGTCAGCGCGACCAGACGTTGCGGGTCCAGTTCCACGGCAACCGCGTCGAACTGACCGCTGCCGATGGCCTGTTCCACTGCCTGCACACTGGCCTGTGAAACATGGGCGGTGCCGAGCAGGGTGTAGCGCACGCCGTCGCGTTCGACCACGCGCACCGGCTGGCCGGCGAGCAGGTCGTCGCCGGCATCAAGAGTGGTTTCGTTCATTGCGTCATTCATTGGAGGGGGCGCTGCCGGCACCATCGCCGAGCGCGCGTTGCATCTGTACCGTATCCAGCCAGCGGCCATGCTTGCGACCCAGCCCGCGGAAAATGCCGACCAGCTGGAAGCCGAAGCGCTCGTGCAGCCTGATCGATGCGGTGTTGGTGGGTTCGCCTATCACCGCCACCATCTGCCGGTAGCCACGTTCGGTGCAGGCGTCGATCAGTGCCTGCAGCAGGGCACTGCCCACGCCGTGGCCCTGGAAGCGGCCATCCACATAGACCGAGTTCTCAACGGTCCACTGGTAGGCGATGCGGGCGCGGTAGCTGTTGGCATACGCGTACCCGGCAACCTCACCCTCCAGCGTGGCTACCAGATAGGGATAGCCACGACCGGTGATGTCGGCCATGCGCTGCGCCATTTCGGCCTCGTCAGGCACCTCGTACTCGTAGGTGTTGACCAGTTCCTGCACCTCCACCGCGTAGATCGCGGTGATGGCGGGGATATCGGCCGGTGTGGCCGCGCGCAGCTGCAGGTTCACGGAAGGCCTTGTCAGTCGATGTAGCGTTTGAGCAGATCGCCGTAGGCATCGATGCGGCGATCGCGCAGGAACGGCCAGATGCGGCGCACATGCTCGCTGCGCTGCAGGTCAACCTCGCACACCAGCACGGTGGGTTCGGTACCGGCTTCGGCCAGGAATTCGCCCTGCGGGCCGAGCACGTGGCTGTTGCCCCAGAAGGCGATGCCCGAAGCGCCGAGCGGCGAGGCTTCGTGACCGACGCGGTTGCAGCTGAGCACCGGCACGCCATTGGCAACGGCATGGCCGCGATGGCTGAGCACCCACGCATCGCGCTGGCGGTTCTTCTCGTCCTGCACGTCGTCCGGATCCCAGCCGATGGCGGTGGGGTAGAGCAGCAGTTCGGCGCCAGCCAGCGCCATCAGGCGCGCGGCTTCCGGATACCACTGGTCCCAGCACACCAGCACGCCCAGGCGACCCACCGAGGTGTCGATGGGCGTGAAGCCCAGATCGCCCGGCGTGAAGTAGAACTTCTCGTAGAAGCCCGGATCGTCCGGGATGTGCATCTTGCGGTACTTGCCCAGCAGGGTGCCGTCCTTCTCGAACACCACGGCGGTGTTGTGGTACAAGCCGGCTGCGCGGCGCTCGAACAGCGAGCCGACGATGACCACACCGTGCTTTTTGGCCAGCGCACCCAGGCGCTCGGTGCTGGGGCCGGGGATCGGCTCGGCCAGATCGAATTCGTCCACCGATTCGTGCTGGCAGAAGTACGGGCCGTTGTGCAGTTCCTGCAGCAGCACCAGCTTGGCACCCTGCGCAGCCGCCTCGGCCACGCGTGCTTCGATCACCGCCAGGTTGGCGGCGGCGTCACCGTGGTTGCGCTCCTGGATGAGGGCGACGGTAAGGGGGCTGCGCGAGTTCATGCGGTCGATCCTGCAGGGGGAAACGCGCATGTTAACGCGGATGCGCGGGCGCGTCTGAACGGGTGCTTCGCAGGGCGCCGCGCGATGCGCGGTGTGTGCGATGCGTCGTGTTTCATGCCGCCGCGCGCGTTGTGCGGTGGTTTATGGACGGTAGGGCGGTGCAGCGCACCGCCCGTGTCGTTGTCAGGCTTTCAGCAGGCCTGCCGGCAGCTGCATGGTGATGCAGTGCAGGCTGCCGTTCTGCCAGATCAACGAACGGCAGGGCACCTGCACGATCTCGCGGTCCGGGAAGGCTTGGGCCAGTACATCGCGCGCGGCATCATCGGCCGCATCGCCATAGGCGGGCATCAGCACGGCGCCGTTGATGATCAGGAAATTGGCGTACGACGCTGCAAGACGACGGCCTTCGTCGATCACCGGCTGCGGCCACGGCAGCGGGAACAGGCGGTACGGCTTGCCGTTTGCGGTGCGCAGTGCGGCCAGTTCAGCACCCATGGCGGTGAGCTCGGCATGGTGCGAATCGCTGGCGTCGTCGCAAGCCTGATAGACGATGCTGTCGGCCGAGGCGAAACGCGCAAGCGTATCGACATGGGCGTCGGTGTCATCGCCCTCCAGATAGCCGTGGTCCAGCCACAGCACGCGGTCCTGCTGCATCCACTGCGCCATGTCGTCGCTGAGCGAGGCGCGGTCACGCTCGGGATGGCGTTCGTGCAGGCACTGCCAGGTGGTCAGCAGGGTGCCGGCGCCGTCGGTGTCGATGGCGCCGCCTTCCAGCGCGAACGGAATGCTGCGCACGTCGGCATCGGCAAACGCGCCGGCTTCATGCAGCACGCCGACGATCTGGTCGTCGAGACTGGCCTCGAACTTGCCGCCCCAGCCGGTGAAGCGGAAATCCAGCAGCTGGAAGCTGCCGTCGCCACGCTTGAGCGTGATCGGGCCGGAGTCGCGCAGCCAGGTGTCGTCGTACTGGGCGGTGATGAAATGCACGCGCGCCATGTCGATCCGGTTCGAGCGCAGACGCATTTCGGCGTAGGTCTCGATGTCGTCATCGGCCACGCAGATCAGCACCGGCTGGAAGCGGGTGATGGCAGTCACCAGCGCGATGTAGGTTTCCTCCACGTCGGCCAGGCGGTCGGCCCAGTCGGTGTCGGCATGCGGCCAGGCGATCAGGACGCCGGATTGGGATTCCCATTCGGCTGGGAAGCGGAGCGTGTCGTTCATTTCTTCCTGCAGGTAAGGCCCTTGCGTGGCGCGCGGGCGGGGACGGCGGCACGGGTGGCCGCCGCCCGGTTCAAGGCGTCAGCGGATGGGCGGCTTGGGGCCGATCTCTTCCGGGCCGGCCTGGTTGGCCACCACGTCGATCACGCGCTGGCGTTCGAAGTACACGGTGAATGCCGGGTACACCCAGCGGTTGATGACCGGCCACTGGCGCTTCTGGCCGCCGCGCGGTTCCAGCTTCTGCTGCGGAGCGCCGAAACGGGCCTCCACCTGGCTGGCGGACTCGCCGCGCGCCGGCAGGGCGACGGCGGGCTTCTCGTGCGCGCGGTCGATCAGCAGGGTATCGGCCATCGCGGCCGGGGCACCTGCCATCAGTGCGGCAAGGGTCAATGCTTGGATCATTTGCTTCATGGTCGCTTCTCCCCAGAGGACAGGTGACGATTACAGCAAAAAATGGCGATAAAGAAACGCTCCTGCGTCGATTTCATCATCACCGGCTGGCAGCGGAGGTGGCGTGAGGGCAGGGCGCGGATACAAAAAGCCGCCCGAAGGCGGCTTTTTGAAGGGTTCCTTCGGCCTTGCGGCGTCCGGAGCTGGCCGAAGCCAGTTGGCTCAGCGCTGGCGAGCCTTGAAGCGCGGGTTCGACTTGCAGATCAC
>DALZZG010000003.1:0-41585 GCA_031987665.1 Stenotrophomonas sp.
CTGCGGCTGGCGGGCGGCAGCGAGGTGCCGCTGGGCGCGGCGGACGTGGGCGCGGACTGGAATGGCCGCGAGCTGGCGGTCGGCGTCCGTCCCGAGCATCTGCAGCCGGCCAGCGGTGCGGCCGCATTCGAGGCGCGCATCGAAGGGCTGGAGCCGGTCGGCAACGAGATTTTCGTCAACCTGCATCACGCAGGGCAGGGGCTGGTGATGCGGGTGCCGCCGCAGGCGCTGCCATCGGTGGGCGAGCAGATCACGGTGGCGGTGAATCCCGCCGCCCTGCATTTCTTCGACACCGCCAGCGGCGAGCGCATCGACGCCCTGCGTCAGGCTGCCTGAAACCAGCGAAAGCGGAATGTGCGGAATTCGGCAGTTGTAGTACGGAGCCATGCTCCGCATGGAGCTTTTCCGGTAAAGCCCGCCGAGCATGGCTCGGCGCTACAGGGAATGGTTGTTCATGTAGCCCGGCTAAGCGCAGCGCACCCGGGATCGCGGTATCAACGATAGCTGCAGCTCAGCCCGCGCGACTCAGCGCGCCAGACCTTCCAGCAGCGGTTCAATCTGCGCTTCGGCACCAGCCACTTCCAGCGCGCCTTCGGCCATTTCCAGCGGCAGCACCGCCAGCGCCAGACTGCCAGCGGCACTGGCGACATTGCCGATGCTGCCGCCGCCCTGATCAACCGCCGCGCCGGGTTCAGCTTCGGCAGCCGTCGCCAGCAGGGCCAGCGAGCGCTTGGCCTTGCCCAGGAAATGGGTGCGCGCAACGATTTCCTGACCCGGGTAGCAGCCCTTCTTGACGCTGTACGCGGACAGGCGATCAAGCCCCAGCTGCTGTGGCGTCCAATGCTCGCGCTGGGATTCCGCCAGACGGGGCAGGCCGTAGCGCAGGTCGCTCTGGCGCCAGGCCAATTCGCTTTCCTGGTCGTGCGCAGCGGCTTCCTGACTGATGCGCAGGGTGCGGGGCAGGGCACTGCCGCCCACATCCAGCTCGATATCCCCGCCATCCAGATGCGCCAGTGCCGCGCCATTGGCCTGCGTCGGTGCCTGCAGCGCCGCGTTCACCTTCAGCGCGGTGGCATGTTCGATGACCACCTTCCGGCGGAACACGAAACGCCGCAGCTGCTCGACCATCGCGTCGGCGCCGCCGTCGTGGCAGACCAGCAGCAGCCGCTGTGGATCCAACCGCAGCAGCTGGAACACCGACAGCACCCGGCCCTTGGCCGTCAGCCAGGTGCTCCATTGCCAATGGCCATCCGCCAGCGAAGGTACGTCGTTGGCGAACTGGGCCTGGGTGAATGCCACCGCATCGGGACCGGAAATGGACACGATCTGCGCTGCGGAAAGCGCTCGAAAACCGTTGAAAGCAGGGGCGAGGTTGTCAGACACGTGAACGGGGACTAAAATTTGTGCGTTGCGAGACCGACCATGATAGGCCAAACAACCCCCACTCCCGAGACCGAAGCTGAAGCACCGCCGCCCCCCGAGAAGCAACCGCTTCCCGAGGCCGCTCCGGCGCAGGAGGAATTCGGTGGTCGCGGCGGACTTGATCCGGTGCGATATGGCGATTGGGAGAAAAACGGGCGCTGCATAGATTTTTAAGCAGCGTTGAGCCAACGCGGCATCGTGCCGCCCAGCCGAGACAAAGAGTCAGCGAATGGCGAACAGACCCCGCCCCCTATCTCCGCACCTGCAGGTGTATCGCTGGCAGATCCAGATGGCCACCTCGATCCTGCATCGAGCCACCGGCATCATTCTGGCTGTCGGCGCCCTGATCATCGCAGGCGGTTTGCTCGCCCTGATGATGGGCCCTGAGTCCTGGAACTGCTTCACCACCCATGCCAGCGCCTGGTACGGCAAGGTGATCCTGTTCGGATGGACGTGGTGCTTCGCCTACCACCTGTGCAACGGCATCCGCCACATCGTGCAGGACTTCGCCATCGGCTATGCCAAGGCAACCTTCATCCGCAGCGGCTGGATTTCGGTGATCGCCTCGCTGGTCATCACCGCGCTGATCTGGGCCTACGTCTGCATGGGAGCCGCCGCATGAGCAAGTTCCGTACCCCGCTCAAGAATGCACGCGGCCTGGGCAGCTCCAAGTCCGGCACCGAGCATTTCATCCACCAGCGCCTGACCGCCACCGCGCTGGTCGCACTGACCATCTGGTTCCTGTGCCTGGTGCTGAGCCTGCTCGGCGCCGATTACGTCACCGCCGCGGCAACCGTGGCCAAGCCGTGGAACGCGGTCCTGCTGGTCGGCTTCCTGGTGGCCATGTTCTGGCACGCCCAGCTCGGCCTGCAGGTGGTGCTGGAGGATTACATCCACAATTCGCTGATGGCCCTGGCCCTGCAGACCACGGTGAAGTTCGTCGCCGTGCTCGGCGCGATCGTCAGCATCTTCGCGGTCGCCCGCATCGCGCTTGGGAACTGATACATGTCCGCTTACAACATCATTGAACACAAGGTTGACATGGTGGTCGTCGGCGCCGGCGGCGCTGGCCTGCGTGCCACCTTCGGCCTGGCCCAGAAGGGCCTGCAGACGGTCTGCATCACCAAGGTATTCCCGACCCGTTCGCACACCGTTGCAGCGCAGGGCGGCATTTCCGCCGCGCTGGGCAACATGGGCGAGGACGACTGGCGTTACCACTTCTACGACACCATCAAGGGCTCGGACTGGCTGGGCGACCAGGACGCCATCGAGTACATGTGCCGCGAGGCCATCCCGGCCATCATCGAGCTGGAGCACTACGGCGTTCCGTTCTCGCGCACCGAAGAAGGCAAGATCTACCAGCGTCCGTTCGGTGGCATGACCACCAAGTACGGTGAAGGCCCGTCCGCGCAGCGTACCTGCGCCGCCGCCGACCGTACCGGCCACGCCATCCTGCACACCCTGTACCAGCAGTCGCTGGCGCACAACGCGCAGTTCATGATCGAGTACTTCGCACTCGACCTGATCTTCGACGACGAAGGCGTCTGCCGCGGCGTGCTCGCCCTGGACATGGCCGAAGGCACCCTGCACCTGTTCCGTTCGCAGGGCGTGGTGCTGGCAACCGGCGGTTACGGCCGTGCTTATTTCAGTGCCACCTCGGCGCACACCTGTACCGGTGACGGCGGTGGCCTGGTGGCCCGTGCCGGCCTGCCGCTGCAGGACATGGAATTCGTGCAGTTCCACCCGACCGGCATCTACGGCGCCGGCTGCCTGATCACCGAAGGTGTGCGAGGCGAGGGCGGCATCCTGCGCAACAGCAGTGGCGAGCGCTTCATGGAGCGCTATGCACCGCATTACAAGGATCTGGCATCGCGTGACGTGGTGTCGCGTTCGATGACCATCGAAATCCGCGAAGGCCGCGGCGTCGGTGAGCACAAGGATCATATTCTGCTCGACCTGACCCATCTGGGCCCGGGCGTGATCGACGAGAAGCTGCCGGGTATCGCCGAAAGCGCGCGCATCTTTGCCGGCGTCGACGTGCACAAGCAGCCGATTCCGGTCATCCCGACCGTGCACTACAACATGGGTGGCATCCCGACCAACTACCACGGTGAAGTGGTGCGCAAGGTCGGCGACAACCCCGATGCCGTGGTGCCGGGCCTGTACGCCATCGGCGAAGCCGCCTGTGTGTCGGTGCATGGTGCCAACCGCCTGGGCTCCAACTCGCTGCTCGACCTGGTGGTGTTCGGCCGCGCCGTGGCCAACCGCTGCGCCGAGACGATCAAGCCGGGTGCGCCGCACAAGACCCTGCCGTCCGATGCCTGCGACAAGGCACTGGGCCTGCTGGACAAGCTGCGCCACGCCAACGGTGACACCCCGACTGCCGTCATCCGTGACCGCATGCAGCGCACGATGCAGGCCGATGCCGCCGTGTTCCGCACCAGCAAGACGCTGGAAGAGGGCTGCCAGAAGATGGCCGAAGTGTTCGACTCGTTCCAGGACGTCAAGGTATCCGACCGTTCGCTGGTCTGGAACTCGGACCTGATCGAAACCTACGAGCTGAACAACCTGCTGCTCAACGCCGTTGCCACCATCAACTCGGCCGAACAGCGCAAGGAAAGCCGCGGCGCCCACGCGCACGAGGACTTCCCGGACCGCGACGACGTGAACTGGCAGAAGCACACGCTGGTCACCGTCGACGACAAGGGCAAGTGCAGCTTCGATTACCGCCCGGTGCACATGTACACGCTCAGCGATGACGTGTCCGTGGTGCCGCCGAAGCCGCGCGTCTACTGATCCGGGGACTTTACGAACATGGCTGAATTTTCTCTTCCCAAGAACTCCCAGGTCACCAAGGGCAAGCATTTCCCGGTCAAGGGCGGCGCCAAGAACACGCGCACCTTCAAGATCTACCGCTGGAGCCCGGATGACGAGCAGAACCCGCGTACCGACACCTACGAGATCGATCTCGATGCGTGCGGCCCGATGGTTCTGGATGCGCTGATCAAGATCAAGAACGAGATTGATCCGACCCTGACCTTCCGCCGTTCCTGCCGCGAAGGCATCTGCGGTTCGTGCGCGATGAACATCGACGGCACCAATACCCTGGCCTGCACCCGTGCGATCTCCGATTGCGCCAAGGCCGAGGTGCCGATCTACCCGCTGCCGCACATGGACGTGGTCAAGGATCTGGTTCCGGACCTGACCCACTTCTACGCGCAGTACGCCTCGATCAAGCCGTGGATCCGTACGCAGACCCCGGCACCGCCGGACCGCGAACGCCTGCAGTCGCCGGAAGACCGCAAGAAGCTCGACGGCCTGTACGAGTGCATCCTGTGCGCCTGCTGCTCGACCAGCTGCCCGAGCTACTGGTGGAACGGCGAGCGTTACCTGGGCCCGGCGATCCTGCTGCAGGCCTACCGCTGGATCATCGACTCGCGTGACGAGGACACCGGTGCCCGTCTGGACGATCTGGAAGATCCGTTCAAGCTGTACCGCTGCCACACCATCATGAATTGCGCGCGCACCTGCCCGAAGGGTCTGAACCCGGCGCTGGCAATCGCCGAGATCAAGAAGCTGATGATGGCGCGCCGCGCCTGATGCGGGTGGGCGGCTGCGCAGATGGTTGCAGTGCCCGATCAGTCAGGTTGCGTTGATTGACTCCCTTCCCCCGCCTGCGGGGGAAGGTGCCCCGAAGGGGCGGATGAGGGTGCCCTGCTTCAGTTTGTGTGCCTCTTGAAACCGCAGCGCAGAATCTGCCCTCACCCCAACCCCTCTCCCGCCAGCGGGAGAGGGGCGTAAGCTTTGAGCCCATGCAGACCGAAGACGAAATCCTGTTGAAGAAGCTGCGCTGGCGCTGCCGGCGCGGCATGCGTGAGCTGGACCAGCTGTTCGGTCGCTATCTGGACCAGCGCTGGTTGCAGGCACCTGCAGCCGAACGCGCGGTTTTCCTGCAGCTTCTGGAAACGGAAGACGATAAATTGTGGCGCTGGTCCATGGGCTATGAGGCCTGCACGGATGCGCCACAAGCCGAACTGCTCAGCTACATCCGCTCCCTTCCGCTGTGAGTGGGCGCCCTCGCGCTTGCTGACCATCGCGCTGTGCGTGCTCGGCATGCTGGCTGGCGCCTCGGCGCTTCTGTGTGACCTTGCGCCCGATCGGGCACGCCCCCTGGCAGGGCTGGCACTGGTCTGGGCCGCTGGTCTGGCCGTGTACGAGCGCAGGCGGCCACGGCGTGAGCTGCGGATCCCCGCGCCACCTCAGCCCGCCTCTCTGGATGGGCACCCACTGCAGCGACTGGAGCTGCTGGAACGCGGTCCTCTGCTGATCCTGCGCTGGCGGACGGCCAGTGCGCGCGGCAGCCTTCTGTTCCTGCCCGACACCCTGCCGGCGCCGCGGCGACGTGAACTGCGTCTGGCCGTTGGTGCCCATGCGGTTTCCCGTGATGCGGCGTCGATGGCAACATAGCGTCACTTCACGGGCAGACGCGCATGTTCAAACCCTTACCAGTCGCAATCGGATTGCGCTACCTGCGGGCCAAGCGCCGCAACGGCTTCATCTCCTTCATTTCAATGGCATCGATTCTGGGCATCGCGCTGGGCGTCATGGTGCTGATCACCACGCTGGCGGTGATGAGCGGCTTCCAGAAGGAAATCCGCGACCGCCTGCTGCAGATGTCGGCCCACGCCACGGTCAGCGCCGATGGCGAGCCGATGGCCAACTGGCAGCACGCGGTGGACGTGGCGATGAAGGACCCGCGTGTGGCAGGTGCCGCGCCGTATATCGAAATCCAGGCCATGCTTGCGGGCCCGCGCGTGCAGGGTGCCATCGTGCAGGGCATCGACCCCGCGCAGGAGCCCAAGGTGTCGGTACTGGGCGACAAGATGACCAAGGGCTCGCTGGATGACCTGAAACCGGGTGAGTTCAATATCGTGCTGGGCCACGAACTGGCCGTCTGGCTGGGCGTGGACGTAGGTGACGCAGTGGTCGCCACGCTGGCCGAAGTGCAGGGCACGCCGATGGGTGCCATGCCGCGGGTCAAGCGATTCACCGTCAGTGGCGTGTTCGAGGCCGGTTCCAACGAAGTGGACCGAGGTGTGGCCTTCGTCAACATGCAGGATCTGGAACGCGTGCTGCGCATGGACGGCGTGACCGGTGTGCGCCTGAAGATGCACGACATGGACCAGGCCTACACGGTGGCGCGCGACCTCGCGGTCAACCTCGAGGGCTACTACCGGGTGAGTGACTGGACCCGAGAGAACGCCAACCTCTACCACTCGCTGCGCATGGAAAAGACGGTGATGGGCATCCTGCTCTCGCTGATCATCGCCATGGGCGCGTTCAACCTGGTGTCCTCGCAGGTGATGCTGGTCACCGACAAGCAGGCCGACATCGCCATCCTGCGCACGCTGGGCCTGACCCCCGGCGGCGTGATGCAGGTGTTCATGGTGCAGGGCACGCTGATCGGCGTGTTCGGCACCATCGCCGGCGTCATTGGTGGCATCACCCTGACGCTCAATCTCGAACGCATCCTTGGCCTGATCGAATCGGTCTTCAACATCAAGCTGTTGCCGGAGGACGTGTACTACATCACCGGCCTGCCGACCGACATGCAGACCAGTGACATTGTCGTCATCACCCTGGTGGCGTTGCTGATGAGCTTCCTTGCAACCCTTTATCCGGCGTGGAGCGCGGCGCGCACGCAGCCGGCGGAGGCGCTGCGCTATGAATAAGGACACCATGGACTACGTGATCCGCGCCGAGGGCCTGGGCAAAACCTACGCCGAGGGCAACATGCGTACACCGGTCTTCGACGGGCTGGATCTGGAAGTGGTGCCGGGTGAGACCGTGGCTATCATCGGCGCCTCAGGCGCGGGCAAGAGTACGTTGCTGCACCTGCTGGGCGGGTTGGATATTCCCACCGCGGGTGAGGTGTACGTTGACGGCCACCGCATGTCATCGCTGTCGGATACCCAGCGTGGGCAACTGCGCAACCGTTCGCTGGGTTTCGTGTACCAGTTCCACCATCTGCTGCCGGAATTCACCGCGCTGGAAAACGTGATGATGCCGGTCATGCTGGGTGGGGCGAATGTGGCTGATGCCAGTGCCAAGGCGACGGCGCTGCTGGAATCGGTTGGGTTGGGGCATCGTCTGGAACACAAGCCAGGTGAACTGTCCGGTGGCGAACGCCAGCGTGCGGCCGTGGCTCGTGCGCTCGTCAACCGGCCGGGCTGCGTGCTGGGCGACGAGCCCACGGGCAATCTGGACGACAGGACTGCGGCAACCGTGTTCGAGTTGATGCTGGAGTTGAACCGCGCGCACAAGACCAGTCTTGTGCTGGTTACCCATGACCGGGGTCTGGCACGTCGGTTGGACCGCGTGCTGGAACTGCGCGAGGGCCGGCTGCATGAGCTCAAACGGACCGAGGTGTGATCCTTCGTCTGGCGTGTGCCCGTTGTCCCTGAATTCACCGTAGCAGGTGGAATATCAAGGCGGTTGGTAGGTTCTGGTGGTTCCCCTGCAGACAGGAGCAGTCCCATGAACAAGATGCTTGCGGCGGTGATGATGGCTGCCGTGCTCGGTTTGGGTGGTTGTGCGAGCACTGGCAAGGTGAGCAGCAGTGAGCGGCTGGCCTTGTACCAGGCGCACGCGGGCGCACCGGTGAGCAGCTTCAAGTACTTCGGTTCGCTCAATGGCTGGACGGAACTGGGTGACAGCGCCTTGGCGGTATGGACCAAGCCCAGCGAAGCCTGGTTGTTGAGCTTGAGCGGCCCGTGCATGGACCTGAGCTTCGCGCCGGCCATCAGTGTGACCAACATGATGGGGCAGGTATCGGCCAGGTTCGACCGTGTGATCGTGCACGGGGGCAGCCCATCGATGCGCATCCCGTGCCAGATCAAGACCATCCAGCCGCTGGACGTGAAGGCCCTGCGCGCCTCGGAGAAAGAGTTGCGCGAAGCCAAGCTGCAGGAGCGCGAAGCTGTACAGCCGGCGGGCAGCAAGTAGTACGAATCAACCCAACGCCGGTGTAGAGCGGAGCCATGCTCCGCTGAGGCCTTTTACCGGGAACGCACCGCCGAGCATGGCACGGCGCTACGGGGGAAGACGGATAAGGTGCCGGCCGTGTCACGGGCCTGCGCCCCTATTCAGAAATTCCCGCGAATTCACTATTGTGAATTCACCACTTGCTTGACGATTTCTGGCTAGGATGAGACTCCATCTGACAGGAGTCGTGCCATGAAGTGGATGCTTGGTGCTTTGATGGTGGCTGCGGGTGTTGCAGCTCTGGCTGGCAATGCAACGGCCAGTGAAGCGAGGAGTTTGGAACGTCTTGATACCTACCGCGCTCATGCAGGAGAGCCGGTGGAGAGCTTCAGATACTTCGGTGCGTTCAATGGCTGGGCCGAGCTTGGTGACAGTGCGCTGGCGGTGTGGACCAAGCCGACGGAAGCATGGCTGCTGACCCTCGACAGCCCGTGCCGTGATCTCAGCAAGGCGCTGGCGATCGGCATCTCCAACAACACCGGTCAGGCGGGTACGCGCTTCGGCCAGGTCTCGGCCGGCAACGATCAGATATCGATACAGGGAAGCGGGACGTCGATGAGCATCCCGTGTCGCATCCAGACCATCCAGCCGCTGGACCTGAGGGCGCTGCATGCGTCCAAGCGCGACTTGCGTGAGGCCAGGGCGGAAGAGCGTCCGACTGCGGTCGCAGCGGTTGGCAACGAGTAAGTTGCCGTAAGGATGCAGGCGTAGAGCGGAGCCATGCTCCGCTGGGGCCCTACCGGGAATACCCCGCCGAGCATGGCTCGGCGCTACGCCCAATCCAACACCCTTCGTGGAGCGGAGCCATGCTCCGCTGAGGCCTTACCGGGAACACCACCGCCGAGCATGGCTCGGCGCTGCGGTGTTGGTTGCGATCAGGTTGATTCCGGGGCGACGTAGCCAGCGGGCTTTTCCGCGCCGCCGTTGAACAGGTACTTCACCAGTTCCTCTTCGAGGAAAGCGCGGTGTTTCGGATCGCGCGGTGAGAGGCGGTTTTCGTTGATCAGCATGGTCTGGTGTGCCAGCCACGCCGCCCAGGCCTGCTTGCCGATGTTGGCGAAGATGCGCTGGCCCAGTTCGCCGGGGTAGGGCACGAAATCCAGACCTTCGGTTTCGCGTTGTTCGTATTGGCAGAAGACGGAACGGGGCATGGCGTGATCCTTGGTTTCAATGCGCCGGATGGCGCTCCAGCAGCTTGCGGATAGGGGCGGGCAGGCCGAGTGCGGCCAGTTCGGCGCGGCTTACCCAGCGCAGATCCTGATTGTCGCCAACCTTGGGCAACAAGGCGACCTTGCGCGCGTGCAGCGGCTGCAGGTGCAGCCGGTAGTGGCTGAAGGTATGGACGATGCGCGGCAGCTCAACGGTGTTTTCGTAGTCACCCTTGATGGTGCGCGCGAACCAGTCACGCATCTCGGTGTCGGTTTCGGCCTGCGGCAACGTCCACAACGAGGCCCAGATGCCGGTGGGGGGACGCTTGAGCAGCAGGATGCGGCCCTTGCTGTCTTCCAGCAGCAGCGCGGTGGCTTCGCGCTCGGGCAGCTGTTTGCTGGGCTTGGGGGTTGGCAGTGTGTCCACCAGTCCCTGTGCATGGGCGACGCAGTCCTTCTGCAGCGGGCAGAGAACGCAGGCCGGTTTGCTGCGCGTGCAGAGGGTGGCGCCGAAATCCATCTGCGCCTGCGTGTAATCGGCCATGCGCCCGGCAGGCACCTGGGTGACGTGCTCGGCGGCCAGCGCCCACAGCTGCTTCTCGATGGCGGGCAGGCCGGGGTAGCCGCTGATGCCGTGGAAGCGTGTCAGCACCCGTTTGACGTTGCCGTCGAGGATGGGTAAGGGCTCATTCCACGCCTGGCTGAGGATGGCACCTGCGGTGCTGCGCCCGATGCCGGGCAGTGCGAGCAGGGCATCGAAATCACGCGGCAGGTCGCCGCCGTGCCGCTCCACGCATTGGCGTGCAGCGGCATGCAGGTTGCGGGCGCGGGCGTAGTAGCCCAGACCGGCCCAGTGCGCCATCAGCGTGTCGTTGTCGGCGGCAGCCAGATCCGGCAGGGTTGGGAAGGATTGGGTGAAGCGCAGGAAGTACGGGGTCACCGTCGCGACCTGGGTCTGCTGCAGCATGATCTCCGACAGCCACACGCGGTACGGCGAGCGCGGATGCTGCCACGGCAGGTCGTGGCGGCCGTGCTGGTCGAACCAGATGAGCAGTTGGCTGGCGAAGATGGACATGGCTGGCGTCACGCTGGCGGGAGGTTCCTGCTGCTCTTCTCAAGCTGGGCGGGAGAGGGTTCGCCAAAGGCGCGAAATGCTTGGGACAGTCCTCACCCCAACCCCGTTCTCGCCTGCGGGCGAGAGGCTTTTGATCAGGTGCTGCCCAAGGCCTGCGGGAGCAGGGCATCGACAAAGGCTTCGGCGTCGAACACGCGCAGGTCTTCCGGGCGCTCGCCGATGCCGGCGAAGCGGATCGGGATGCCGAACTCGCGGGCCAGAGCGAACACCACGCCGCCCTTGGCGGTGCCATCCAGCTTGGTCACCACCAGGCCGGTGACGCCGGCGGCGGCATGGAACTGGCGCACCTGCGACAGCGCGTTCTGGCCGGTGGTGCCGTCGATGACCATCAGCACTTCGTGCGGTGCACTGGCGTCGATCTTGCCGAGCACGCGGCGGATCTTGCTCAGTTCGTTCATCAGGCCGGTCTGGGTATGCAGGCGACCAGCGGTGTCAGCGATCAGCACGCTGGTGCCGCGCGCCTTGCCAGCCTGCAGCGCGTCGAACGCGACCGAGGCGGCATCGGCATTCTGGCCCTGGGCGACGACGGTGACGCCATTGCGCTCACCCCAGATCTGCAGCTGGGCGACGGCGGCGGCGCGGAAGGTGTCGCCCGCGGCCAGCATCAGGCTGTGGCCCTGGTCCTTGAAGCGCTTGGCCAGCTTGCCGATGGTGGTGGTCTTGCCGACGCCGTTGACGCCTACGGTGAGGATGACGAACGGTTTGGCCGTGGCATCGATGACCAGCGGCTTGGCGACCGGCTGCAGCAGTGCGATGAGGTCGGTGCGCAGGGCGGCGAGCAGGGCATTGGCATCGGCGAACTCGCGCGACTTCATGCGCTTGCGCAGGTTTTCGACCAGTGCAGTGGTGGCCGGTACGCCGACATCGGCGGTGATCAGCGCGGTTTCGATCTCGTCGAGCAGGTCGTCGTCGAGCTTGGGGTTGCGCGAGAACAGGCCGCCGAAGGTGCGGGCGAAGTTGCTGTTGCGCAGACGCTCGCGCCAGCCGACCTTGCCGGCGGGAGCGGCAGGTGCGGCGTTGGCCGGAATCAGCGCGTCATCGCTGTCGCTGCTAACTGCGGGCTGTTCGACGACAGCCGGGGCGAGTGCGGCGACGGTGACGGGAGCAGGGGCCGGCGGTGCAGGCTGGGGCGGCTCGGGCTGCGGTGCGGGAATAGGGGCGGGGGGCGCGGTGACAACAGGCTCCACCACGACAGGGGCAGGAGCTGCCGGTGCCGTCACTTCTTCGACGAATGCCTCGGTGGCTGCCTGCGGCGCGGTTTCAGGCTGCGCTTGCTGGGCTTCCGCGAACGCTTCAGTGGGATCGACGGGCGTGGACGCCTCGGCGGGTGCCCGGGGGAACGCGGCGGCCAGATCCTCGGCGCTCAGCGTGGACGGCTTGGCGGGCTGTTGGGCCTCGTCTTTCTTGCGGCGGAAAAAGCTGAACATGGACGAAAAGAGCCTGAAATCAGGGGGCTATGGTAGCACTGGCGGGTGTTTTGCCGGGGTGGTGGGGTGCTGGGGATTGGAAGTGGTACCCCTCCCCAGCCCTCCCCTTGGCTGCGCCAAAGGGAGGGGGTTTGTTCTGCGGCTTGCGGTGTGGGCCCCGGAGCATGAAGCTCCCCGCGGCTGGTTGGCGCAGGTCGAGCCACTCGTGCCATGAGTCAGGCTTCAGCTCCCTCCCTTTTGCCGCAGGCAAAGGGGAGGGTTGGGGAGGGGTGAGGCTCAGCCCACTCAGCAGCCCCCGGGTGTGCTTGCGCTTACCCGGGCTACCAAGGCTGAAAGGCGCAACAACCCGACCCGATCAGACCGACAGTTCCAGCAGCAGCTTGTTGAGGCGGCGGACGTAGCCGGCCGGGTCCTTCAGGCTGTCGCCGGCCGCCAGTGCGGCCTGGTCGAACAGCACATGGGCCAGGTCGTTGAAGCGATCCATGTCCGGCTCGGCGTCCAGCTTTTCGATCAGCGGGTGGCCCGGGTTGAACTCGAACACTGGCTTGCTGTCGGGCACCTTCTGGCCGCTGGCTTCCAGGATCTGGCGCATCTGCAGGCCCAGGTCCTGCTCGCCGATGGCCAGGATGGCCGGGGAATCGGTCAGGCGGTGGGACACGCGCACTTCGGCCACGTCCTCGCCCAGCGCGGTCTTCAGACGGCTGACCAGGGCTTCCTTGGTCTTGGCCACTTCTTCCTGCGCCTTCTTGTCCTCCTCGGTCTCCAGCTTGCCCAGGTCCAGATCGCCACGGGCGATGTCCACGAACGACTTGCCGTCGAACTCGTGCAGGTAGCTCATCAGCCACTCATCGATGCGGTCGGTCATCAGCAGCACTTCGATGCCCTTCTTGCGGAACACCTCCAGGTGCGGGCTGTCCTTGACCTGCTGCCAGCTCTCGCCGGTGAGGTAGTACAGCTTGTCCTGGCCCTCGACCATGCGCGAAACGTAGTCGGCCAGCGACACGCTCTGCTCGCCGTTGCCGTCATGGGTGGAGGCGAAGCGCAGCAGGCCGGCGATCTTCTCGCGGTTGTTGAAGTCTTCGGCCGGGCCTTCCTTCAGCACCTGGCCGAAGTTGGCCCAGAAGCCTGCATAGGCCTCCGGCTGGTCCTTGGCCAGCTTCTCCAGCATGTCCAGCGAACGCTTGGTCAGTGCCGACTTCATCGAGTCGATCACCGGGCCGGACTGCAGGATTTCACGCGACACGTTCAACGGCAGGTCGTTGGAATCGACCACGCCCTTGATGAAGCGCAGGTACAGCGGCAGGAACTGCTCGGCCTGGTCCATGATGAAAACGCGCTGCACATAGAGCTTCAGGCCCTTGGGTGCGTCGCGGTGGTACAGGTCGAACGGCGCGCGGCCCGGGGTGTATAGCAGCGAGGTGTATTCCAGCTTGCCCTCGACCTTGTTGTGGGTCCAGGCCAGCGGGTCGGTGGGGTCGTGCGCGATGTGCTTGTAGAACTCCTTGTACTCCTCGTCCGTGATCTCGGACTTGGCGCGGGTCCACAGTGCGTTGGCGCGGTTGACGGTCTCCCATTCCGGCGTAGCCGGCTTGTCGGCGTCCTCACCGTGGTGTTCTTTCTGCAGCTCGATCGGCAGGCCGATGTGGTCGGAGTACTTCTTGATCAGGCTGCGCAGCTGCCAGCCATCGGTATAGCTGTCTTCGCCTTCCTTCAGGTGCAGCACGATGCGGGTGCCGCGCTCGGGCTTGTCGATGGTTTCCACCTCGAACTCGCCTTCGCCACGTGAGGACCAGTGCACGCCCTCGCTCGCGGGCAGGCCGGCACGGCGGCTGTACACGTCCACCTGGTCGGCGACGATGAAGGCCGAATAGAATCCCACGCCGAACTGGCCGATCAGGTTGGAGTCCTTCTTCTGATCACCGGACAGGTTCTTCAGGAACTCGGCGGTGCCGGATTTGGCGATGGTGCCAAGGTGGGCGATGGCTTCATCGCGGCTCAGGCCGATGCCGTTGTCGTCGATGGTCAGGGTGCGTGCGGCCGGGTCGGCCTCGATGCGGATGCGCAGCGGCGCGCCACCTTCCAGCAGGGCCGGGTCGGTCAGGGCCTCGAAGCGCAGCTTGTCCGCCGCGTCGGCAGCGTTGGACACCAGCTCGCGCAGGAAGATCTCCTTGTTGGAATACAAGGAATGGATCATCAGGTGCAGCAGCTGCTTCACCTCGGTCTGGAAGCCGCGGGTTTCCTTGTGGCTCTGTGCATTCATCGGTTGAGGGTGCTCCATGGCTGAGGGCCGCGTCCGGCGCGGCGGATGACCAAGGGGTAGGGGTGAATGCGCCGTTTTCAAGGCATGGGCAGGGCGCTGGTCTATCATCTGCGACCTGTTCCAGATGTGCCGGGGGCCATTGATGCCTAGCAGAGAGCCGTTGTTGCCGCCGCCAACCCTGTGGCGTGCCGCGTGAGCCGTGGCCGCTCCTCCGTGCCGCCGGCCGCCACCGGCCAGGTGCGCATCATCGGTGGCCGTTGGCGCAACACCAAGCTGCAGGTGCCCCCGCGTGAAGGCCTGCGCCCCACCAGCGACCGGGTGCGTGAGACCCTGTTCAACTGGTTGATGCCGAAGCTGGCCGGTGCGCGGGTGCTGGACCTGTTTGCCGGCAGCGGCGCGCTGGGGCTGGAGGCCGTGTCGCGCGGTGCGGCATCGGCGCAGCTGGTGGAGAAGGATGCTGGCCTGGCCACCGCCCTGCGCGCTGTGGTGCAACGTCTCGATGCCGGATCGGAGATCCAGGTGGCCAGCGGCGACGCCGTGCAGTGGCTGGATACCGCCGCACCTGCCGCCGCCGACATCGTTTTCCTTGACCCTCCTTTTGCCGCCGGCCTGTGGGAGCAGGTGATCGCACGCCTGCCACGGCATCTGGCCGATGGCGCCTGGCTGTATGTCGAGGCGCCGGCCGGGGCGATGCCCACGCTGCCCGCCGGGTGGGTGCTCCACCGTGAAGGCGCAACCCGTGATGTGGCCTATGCCCTGTATCGTCACGCCGCTGCTACACTTCGCGGCAACATGAACGCCACCGAACCCGCATGACCACGCCCAACCGCCGTATCGCCGTGTATCCGGGCACCTTCGACCCGATCACCAACGGCCATATCGACCTGGTGAACCGTGCAGCGCCGCTGTTCGAGAAGATCGTGGTTGGCGTGGCGCAGAGTCCATCCAAGGGCCCCACACTGCCGCTGGAACTGCGCGTGGCGTTGGCCGAAGAGGCCTTGGGCCATCACCAGAACGTGGAAGTGGTCGGCTTCGATACCCTGCTGGCGCACTTCGTGCGGGCCTGCAAGGGCGGCGTGCTGCTGCGCGGCCTGCGCGCGGTGTCCGACTTTGAATATGAGTTCCAGATGGCGAGCATGAACCGGCATCTGATCCCGGAGGTCGAGACCCTGTTCCTGACCCCCTCCGAGCAGCACAGCTTCATTTCCTCCTCGCTGGTGCGCGAGATCGCCCGGCTGGGCGGGGATGTATCCGGCTTCGTGCCGGCAACCGTGCTGGAAGCGTTGCGCAAGGCCCGCGAAGCCCGCGCGGGCAACTGAAACATCCGAACTGCCGTACAAGAACCTCTGATAGGGAGAAACAACATGAAGAACACGATGCGCGTGATGCTTGCCGCTTCGATGGTGCTGGCCTTCACCGCCTGCAAGAAGGAAGAGGCCGCCCCGGCAGCCGAAGCCCAGCAGGCGCTGGTCGCCCCGGCCAAGGATGACGATGCGGGCTGGAAGAAGTACCTGCAGGCCGTGGCCGTGCAGAACATGGGCAACATCACCAGCAGCCCGTTCCTGTACTACCTCCCGCCGGAGTCCGATCCGGAGTTCGCCGCCAAGTACGAGCGTCAGTCCGAGAGCGCCAAGACCGCCATCGGCCGCGGCATCCAGCCGGGCAACATGCTGGCCTTCGGTTCGTCGGCCTCGGCCAAGATGGCCGACATGATCGAAGCCTCGTTCAAGGAAGTGCAGGCTGACTCGATGAAGGGCGTGCGCGTGGTGTTCATCGGCGATGCCGCCGACAACGCCCGCGTGCAGACCATCGTCAAGCCGACCGGCGCCGACTACATCTTCGTCGAAGCCAAGTGATGCAGCGGCGCGGGGGCGTGCATGCGCGTCCCCGCCTTTGCCGCTGCGTCACATTCCCGCGCAGGCGGGGGGTGAACAGGGGTATCGTCGTAGTGTCATCCCCACGAGGCGTGGGGTCCCGGTGCTCCGCCACCAGCGCACGGCGTTGAGGCGGAGGCCCGCTGAACCCGCCGTCAGTGCCTGCAGGCCGCAGGCGATGCCGGCACGCGTGATTCCCGTAGTGGCGGGAAGACAGCCAGAATGTCCCTGAAAATCAATGAGCTCTGCGTCAACTGCGACGTCTGCGAGCCGGCCTGTCCCAATCAGGCGATATCCATGGGCGAGACGATCTACGTGATCGACCCGGCCCGCTGCACCGAATGCGTCGGCCATTTCGATGAGCCGCAATGCGTGGTGGTGTGTCCGGTGGAGTGCATCGACCCGGACCCGGACATTCCCGAAACCCACGACCAGCTGCTGGCCAAACTGATGGGCCTGCAGCGTGACCATCCTGAACTGTACGAACCGGAGAGCCCGTAGGCATGACACCCATTGCCCGTTCCCTGCTGTTGTTCGCGCTGGTGCTGAGCCCCGTTGCGTGGGCCACTGACGCACTCCAGCAGCGTGCCACCCATCCCGATGGCGCGGCCATCGCCAGTGGCCACAAGCTGGCCACCGACGCCGGCATGGAGATCCTGGCCAAGGGCGGCAATGCCTTCGACGCGGCGGTGGCGGTGTCCTCGACGCTTGCCGTGGTGGAACCCATCAGCTCCGGCCTGGGCGGCGGCGGCTTCTTCCTGCTGCATGACGCCAGGACCGGCAAGGACGTGATGCTGGACGCGCGCGAGACCGCGCCCGAATCGGCCACGCCTGAGCAGTTCCTCGACAAGAAGGGTGACCTGGACCGCGACCGTTCGGTCAACGGCCCGTGGTCGGCCGGCATTCCCGGCCTGCCGGCGGCGCTGGCACAGCTGGCGCGTGACCATGGACGCTTGCCGCTGAAGGATTCGCTGGCACCGGCCATCCGCGTGGCGACCGATGGCTTCCCGGTGTATGCGCGCATGGCCCGTGGCTATGCCTCGCGCGCCGAGGTGATGGAGCGTTACCCCGGCACCCGTGAGGTCTACCTGCGCAACGGCAAACCGATTGCCGAAGGTGACATCTTCAAGCAGCCGGAACTGGCCCACACCCTGCAGCTGCTGGCCGACAAGGGCTTCGACGGCTTCTACAAGGGCGAGACCGGCCGCAAGCTGCTGGCTGGTGTGAAGCAGGCCGGTGGCCGATGGACCGCCGAGGAGCTGGGCGGTTACACGGTCAAGACCCGCGAGCCCATCGTCTTCAACTACCGCGACTGGAAGATCACCACCGCATCGCCGCCGTCCTCCGGTGGCATCGCGCTGGCATCGATGCTGCAGATCCTGGAAGGCTGGGACCTGAAGAAGATGGATGCCGCCCACCGCACCCATCTGGTGGTGGAGGCCATGCGCCGCGCCTACCGTGACCGCACCTTCTTCCTGGGCGACCCGGATTTCGTGGACATCCCGCAGAAGGTGCTGACCAGCCACGACTACGCCCAGGGCCTGCGCGCCACCATCCATCCGGAGAAGGCCACGCCGAGCGACATGCTGTCCGGCAACCCGACCCCGCTGGAGGACGACGAGACCACCCACTTCTCGATCATCGACGCCGAGGGCAACCGCGTGGGCGGCACCCAGACCGTCAACCTGCTGTACGGCTCGGGCCTGATCCCGGCAGGCACCGGCGTGCTGCTGAACAATGAAATGGACGACTTCGCGCTCAAGCCCGGGACGCCCAACGCCTTTGGCGTGATGGGCTACGAGGCCAATGCGCCGAAGAAGGGCAAGCGCATGCTCAGCTCGATGACGCCCACCTTCATGGAGAACGATGACAAGGTCATCGTGATCGGCACCCCCGGTGGCAGCCGCATCATCACCATGGTGCTGCTGGGCATCCTGGGCTACGACGACGGGCTGACCGCACAGCAGGTTGCCGCGCTGCCGCGTTACCACCACCAGTGGCTGCCCGACGAGATCGGTGCCGAAGACGGTGCCTTCGACGCGGAAACCGCCAGGCAGCTGCAGGCGATGGGTCACAAGATCGACCTGCCGGGCGATGTCGCTGCCGGCGGCCGCGGCTCCAGCCATGTGTGGGGCAACCTGCAGACCGTGGAATGGGACCGCCGCAGCAACACCCTCAGCGGCGGCACCGACCCCCGCAACCCGGTGGGCAGCGCCGAGGTCAGCAAGGCCGCCAAGGCCAACTGATCGTACGAAGGTTGAGCATCAGAAAACCCCGCTTTCGAGCGGGGTTTTCATTTGGGGGGAAGGTCGGTGGGGTGGTGGTTCTACGGGGCAGGGTATCCCGCTTTCCCATGACCAATGTCTTGCGAATATTTAACGCGGGGCGGTTAGAATTTTCGTATGAAACTATGGTCGATCCGCGGTAACACCCAGAAGCTTGATGGCGGTGCGATGTTCGGCAACGCGCCCCGTGCGTTGTGGGAGAAATGGTCGCAGCCGGATGAGCTCAATCGCATCGAGCTTGCCTGCCGGGCCTTGCTCGCCAGCCCGCTGGGCGGCAAGACCGTGCTGTTCGAGACGGGCATCGGAGCGTTCTTCGAGCCGAAGCTGCGCGAGCGTTATGGCGTGCAGGAGTCGCAGCACATCCTGATGGATTCGCTGCGCGAAGCCGGCTTCGAGCACGAGGATATCGACGTGGTGGTGCTCAGCCACCTGCATTTCGACCATGCCGGCGGCCTGCTGGCGCCGTGGTCGGAAGGCCGCGAACCGGAACTGCTGTTCCCCAATGCCACCTTCGTGGTGGGTGCCAGCCATTGGGAGCGCGCGCGTCATCCCCACCCGCGCGACCGGGCCAGCTTCATCCCGGAACTGCCGGGTCTGCTGGAGGCCAGTGGCCGGCTGGAAGTGGTATCGGGCGAATACTCCAAGGCATTGGGTGAATCCGTGCGTTTCAGCTTCAGTGATGGCCATACGCCGGGCCTGATGCTGGCCGAGATCGTCGGCCCCGAGCGGGTGGGCGACCAGTCACGCGGCGGGGTGGTGTTCTGTGCGGACCTGATTCCGGGGCGTTCCTGGGTGCATGTACCCATCACCATGGGCTACGACCGCAACGCCGAACTGCTGATCGACGAGAAGCGCGCATTCCTGGAAGACAAGCTCGCACGCAACGTGCACCTGTTCTTCACCCACGACCCGCAGTGCGCGATGGCGCAGGTGGTGCGTGACGAGAAGGGGCGCTACGGCACGGCGCACGAAGTGCCCGAGCTGAAGGCGCGGGTGCTGGAACCGGCCTGAGTCCGGTGCGGCGCGGAAGGGGCGCTTCCGCGCCTTGAACGGAACGGCTCAGACCACCCGTGTGCCGAAGATGCGATCGCCCGCGTCGCCCAGACCCGGCAGGATGTAGCCCTTCTCGTTGAGGCGCTCGTCGATGGCGGCGGTGTAGATTTCCACGTCCGGGTGCGCGGCCTCGACGGCCTTCAATCCTTCCGGCGCGGCGACCAGAAAGATGCCCTTGATGCGGCGGGCGCCGGCGCGCTTGAGCATGGCGATGGTGGCGATCAGGGTGCCACCGGTGGCCAGCATCGGGTCGAGGATCAACGCGTCGCGCTCCTCCAGACGGCCGGTCAGACGCTCGAAGTAGGGCACCGGCTGCAGGGTTTCCTCATCACGCTGCAGGCCCACCACGCTGACGCGCGCGGCGGGGATCAGTGACAGCACGCCGGTCAACATGCCCAGACCGGCCCGCAGGATGGGCACCACGGTGATCTTGGCGCCGGCAATGCGCTGCACCTGCACCGGCCCGGCCCAGCCGGCCATGGTGTGCGATTCGGTATCCAGATCGGCGGTGGCCTCGTAGGCCAGCAGCGTGCCCAGTTCATTGACCACCTCCCGGAAATCCTTGGTGCTCATGGCTGCATCGCGCAGCAGGCCGATCTTGTGCTGGACCAGAGGGTGACGGACTTCGACGATTTTCATGGGGGAGGCTGTGGGGAGAAGAGCCGACAGTTTGCCCCCGGCTCTGCCTGACGGCCAGTGTCAGTGAAACATTACAGCCGCGTGGCTGTAACTTTGACGCAAGAAGTCGGACATATCGTGCACACCCATCCTTTACATGTGGGTGGTGACTGACGTGCGCAAGAGCGTTTTGGTGATGGCGGTGACGAGTGCGGTGGCATATATGGCCACTGCACCGGCAGAGGCCCAACAGGTCGCGCCAGATGGCTCGGCGACGGTGGCAGCCGCTGCTGCGGCAGCGGTGGATCTGGACCGCGTCGAAGTACGCGCCCAGCTGGAAGCGCAGATCCGCGCGGTCGAGATGAAGCGTGATGGCAGTGCGATCCAGGACGCGGTGGCATCCGACTCGATGGGTGACTACCCGGACATGAACGTCGCCGAATCGCTGCAGCGCCTGCCGGGCGTCAGCGTCACCCGCGACCAGGGTGAGGGCCGCTTCGTGGTGGTGCGTGGTCTGGATTCGGCGCTGAACAGCGTCAGCATCGACGGCATCGCCATCGGCACGCCGGAAGATTCCTCGCGTGCGGCGCCGCTGGACGTGATCCCCACCGATTCCACCGAGCGCCTGCGCGTGATCAAGTCGGCCACCCCGGACATGCCGGGTGACGCCATCGGCGGCAGCGTGGTGGTCGAGTCGGCGTCGGCCTTCGACCGGGAGGGTCGCTCGGTGAAGGGCAAGCTCGAGGGCAGCCACCAGCAGCTCTCCGGCGAGACCAGCCCCAAGGCTGCCTTCAACTACAGCGAAGTGTTCAACGATACCTTCGGCGTGGCACTGGGCGTGAACTACCAGAAGCGCACCTTCGAGTCGGACAACACCGAAGTGGCCTACGACGTGTACGACAAGGCAAAGCCGGATGATCTGGCGGCGATTGAACTGCAGCATCGCAAGTACGACATCGAGCGTGAGCGCGCCGGTGCCAACCTCAATTTCGATTGGCGTCCGGACGACGCCAACCGCTACTACCTGCGTACCCTCTACAGCCGTTTCGACGATGCCGAAACCCGCCAGCGTGTGGTATTCGGTCTGGAAGACGGCAAGATCAGCGCACTGGGTGGTAGACGCTACAAGGTGGACAAGCTGCCGGCCGATGCCATCAGCAAGCGCCTGCGCTTCCGCACCAAGGAAGAGAACACCTTTGCCGCCAGCATGGGTGGCGAAAACCGCCTCACCAGCGCCGTGCTGGATTACCGCGTGGGCTACACCAAGACCCGCGAGCGTGTGAACGATGAGATCGAGGCTCGCTTCAAGAACAGTGGCAGCGCCCTGACCGCCACGGTGGATCAGAACACCGGCATTCCGGGCCTGTCGCTGAGCAGCGACCGCTGGATGGACAACGCCAACTACAAGTTCGACCGTGTGATCCTGTCGCCGAAGCAGGTGGACGACAGCGAGCGCAGCGCTCAGGTCAACATCCGCTTCGACGGTGACAACGGCAGCTACAAGTTCGGTCTGCTGGGACGCTGGCGCGAGCGTGAGGTCAATGTCGATGAAGTGGATCTGCGCAAGGGTCCGGCACCGCTGCTGACGAGCTGGAACGGCAAGACGGTGAGTCACCGCGGTGGCCCGCTGGGGCAGGGCATGAAATCGGCGGAAATGCTCAAGTGGTGGGCGGCCAACGCCAGCAAGTTCAGCGAGCGCCCGAAGGAAGCCGTGGGCAACGCCATGGTGTCGCTGGAAGAGGACTACAGCGCAAACGAAGACATCCTGGCGGCCTACGCCATGGGCACCTGGGACATCGGTGCGCTGCGTGTGATCGGTGGTGTGCGCGTGGAGAACACCCAGTTCGATGCCATCGGCAACGCCGTGGACGTGGCGGCTGACGGCGAGACCATCACCGTCACCCCGCGCACGGCCAGCAACAGCTACACCAGCGTGCTGCCGGGCCTGCACCTGCGCTACGACACCCAGAACGACTGGGTGCTGCGTGGCTCGGTGAACAAGAGTGTGGCGCGCCCGTCGTTCGGTGATGTTTCGCCGCGTCTGGCAACCAACCGTGACGACGAGGAAGTGCGCGTCGGCAACCCGCACCTGGACCCGTACGAATCCACCAACGTGGACCTGTCCTTCGAGCGCTATCTGGGCGAGACCGGCATCGTGTCGCTGGGTCTGTTCAACAAGTCCATCGATGGCTACATCGTCGAGACCGTGAGCAAGGACGACGCTGAGTTCCCGGGTTACGAGGTCACCCGTTCCATCAACGGTGACAAGGCCAAGGTCTTTGGCGCCGAGTTCAACTGGCAGCAGCAGCTGGCGTTCCTGCCGGGTGCTCTGTCGGGCCTGCTGGTCGGTGCCAGTGGCACCTGGCTGGATACCGAGTTCGACCCGGGCATCACTGATCGCAGCAAGGACGACTTCACCCTGCCGCTTGCCTCCAAGCACGTCTACAGCGCGCATATCGGTTATGAGTGGGGTGGCTTCAGCACCCGTCTGGCCGGCGTGTACCGCAGCGAATACCTAGACAGCATCGGCGACAGCAAGGCGTTCGACATCTATGTCGCGCCGCATACCCAGCTGGATTTCAGCCTGGACTACAAGTTCAACAAGAACGTAAGCCTGTACCTGGAGGCTTCCAACCTGCTGGACGAGCCGCTGGAGCTCTACCAGGGCGTGCGCTCGCGGACCCTGCAGAACGAAGAGTACGGCCGCACCTACGCCATTGGCCTGAAGGTGGCTCTGTGAAGAAGATCCTGATCGCAACATCCATTGCTCTGGCGCTGAGTGCCTGCCAGCCTGGCCCGAAGGCCAGCCATCCGGTCAGCGCCGACGACCTCGCCGAAGGCGCGGCCCTGCCGCAGGCCAAGCGCATCGCCGAGGCGTTCAAGACGCCGATGACGCCGGACGACAACATCGACTCGCCGGCCAGCTGGCGCAGCGCCGATGGCAAGGTGTGGCTGATCGCCACCGCCAAGGCCACCGACAAGCTGGTGGTCTATGACGGCCAGACCGGCCAGCACCTGCGTGATGTCGGCACCAAGGGCACCGCGCCGGGGCAGTTCGACCGTCCCAACGGTATCGCCGTGAGCGGGGACCTGGTGTTCATCGTCGAGCGCGACAACCATCGCGTGCAGGTGCTGCAGCTGCCCGATTTCAAACCGCTGGGTGTGTTCGCCGCCAGCGATCTGAAGAAGCCCTACGGTCTGTGGGTGAACCCGGTGCAGGGCGGTGGCTACGACCTCTACGTCACCGACTCCTATCACGATGGTGAGGACGCGCAGGGCAATGACATCCTGCCGCCGCTGTCGCGTCTGAACGAGCGCGTGCGCCGCTACCAGGTCAACGTCGGCGCCGCCGGCGTGCAGGCAAAGCTGGTGCGCAGCATCGGCGACAGCAGCGAGAAGGGCGCGCTGCGCGTGGTCGAGTCCATCTGGGGCGACCCGGCCAACGACCGCCTGCTGATCGCCGAGGAAGACGAAACCTACGCCAGCGAGTTCAAGGTCTATACGCTGGCAGGCGACTTCACCGGCAACACGTTTGGCCGTGGCATGTTCAAGGCGCAGGCCGAAGGCGTGACGCTGCGCACCTGTGGCAACGGTGGCTGGTGGATCACCACCGAGCAGGACAAGCACCGCAGCATCTTCCACCTGTTCGACCGCAGGACGCTGGCGCATGTGGGTGCCTTCCACGGTGATCTGGTGGCCAACACCGACGGCATCTGGAACAGCCAGGCGTCATCGGCGCGCTTCCCGCAGGGCGCGCTGTACGCGGTGCATGACGATCAGGGTGCGGTGGCCTTCGACTGGCGTGACATCGCCAAGGCCTTGTCGCTGCCGCAAGACTGCGCGAAATGATGAGGAAAGGTGCGAAGCCGTGGCTGCTGATGGCAGCCATGTGGGCCGCTGCCGGGGTGGCGGGGGTCACCCCGGCAGCGGAGCCCAACGTGCAGGTGCCGCTGGGCAACCAGCACCATGCGGCCACCGCGTTTCCGGACCGTATCGTGGCCTCGCCGGCGCAGGATGCGGCCAGTGGTTTCGGCGTGGCGTGGCGCACGGCACCGATGGCGCAGCCGCCACTGCTCGAAGTGGTGCTGGCGGGTGATTCGCCGGACATGGGCAAGGTGCGGCAGCTGCGTGCCGGCAGCCAGCCGCTCCAGACCGAGAACGGCGGTTCGCAGCAGCATCGCGTTGATGTGGATGGCCTGCAGCCCGACACCCTGTACGCCTACCGCGTGCAGGGGCGGGGTGGCTGGAGCGCATGGCAGCACTTCCGCACGGCAGGTGCCGCCGCGCAACCGCTGACACTGCTGTATTTCGGCGACACACAGAACAAGAACCTGAGCCATGTGAGCCGGGTGATCCGTCAGGCATGGCAGAGCGCACCGGATGCGCGTCTGGCCCTGTTTTCCGGTGATCTGGTGAGCGGTGGTGATGGCCAGGATGACAGCGAATGGGGCGAATGGTTCGCCGCCGGCGGCTGGCTGCTGCCGGGAATGGCGGTGGCACCCGCCGCCGGCAACCATGAGTACCTCAAGGAGTTCGAGGACACGCCGCAGGAGCGCCGTGTGCTGGGCAGGCATTGGCCGGTGACGTTCGCCCTGCCGCGCAATGGGGCGAAGGCGACGGCCAGCACGACCTACTGGTTCGACTACCAGGGTGCGCGCATCGTGGTGCTCGATGGCACGTCGGCGCTGGACCTCGGCACCGCCGCGCAGCAGGCGACATGGCTGGACGGCGTGCTGGCGGGCAGCCGCCAGCCATGGAACATCGTCGTGGTTCACCAGCCGGTATACCCGCTGCGTGCCGAGCGTGACACCTCGCTTCTGGCCACGCATGTGCAGCCGGTGCTGCAGCGGCACAAGGTGGACCTGGTGCTGCAGGGGCATGACCACACCTACGGGCGTCGCGCCGGCGAGGCGGGGGTCTTGCCGCAGTACATCTCGTCCGTCGCTGGCCCGAAGCAGTACCGCCTGTCGTCGGTGGCAAGGGCCACGATGGCGCCGGTGGCCGAGGACACGCAGCTGTTCCAGGTGTTGAAGCTCGATGGGCAGCGCCTGCACTACGAAGCACGCACGGCAACCGGCAGGTTGTACGACGCCTTTCAGATCAGCCGCGCGGGTGATGGCACGAAGACGTTCGTCGAGATCACCGAGGGCCGCATCGCACCGCGTAACTGCCCGCGCCCCGTATCGCCGAAGGGCCGTGACGACCGTTGCTGGGAGTAGGCCCTCGCCACGCATCCATCACGTAGTGCCGAGCCATGCTCGGCATGCGCGTCATCGACAACGAATCAATCGGCAACGCATCAGCGGAGCATGGCTCCGCTCTACACAAGGGGGCGCTTTGACCGCCCCTTGGTTCACCTCACGAGAACGCCCATGCAGATCAAATTCTTCCCGTTGCTGGCCTGCCTGCTGCTGCCCGTGCTGGCCCATGCTGGCGACACCGTGCTGCATCCCTTCCATTTGCCGCAGCCGGCCAAAGCGCCGGATGAAGCACTGCTCGCGGTGGAGATTCCCGCAGGCGGCGCGATCAAGTACGAACTGGGCGAGAACGGCGAGCTGCGCGTGGATCGCTTCCTGTCGATGCCGGTGGCCTATCCGGCCAACTACGGCTCGATGCCGCGCACGCTGGCCGGTGATGGCGATCCGCTGGATGCACTGGTGCTGACCCGTTTTCCCATCCAGCCCGGTGCGGTGATCGTGTTCCGCCCCCTGGGTGTGCTGCGCATGCGCGACCGTGGCGAGGCGGATGAAAAGATCATCGGCGTGCCGGTGGACAAGGTTGATCCAACCTACAGCGCGGTGCGCACGCTTGACCAGCTGCCGGCGATGGACAGGCAGCGCATCGAAGCGTTCTTCCGTACCTACAAGATGCTGCCCGACGGTGGCGATATCGTGCTCAACGGCTGGGGCGATGCTGCCGAAGCACGCGAGCTGATCCGCAGCTCCATGCAGCGTTTCAAGCAGCGGGCTACCACGCCCTGAGCCTACCTGCATGATTACGGGTGGCCTTTCACGGTCACCGTGCCGTTAGCGCCTATACTTCGCCCAACCGCCGGGTGCTGGGGAGTGCAGGGGCGGGGCCTGCCGCGCTCGTGTCCCAGCCATCGGTACCGGTCTACAGTCAGCCCGTGCAACAGGAGCCGGGCCCAGTCACGGAGGATGGTCATGCGCAAGCACAAGGCATTGATGGGTTACATGGCGACGGCGTTGCTGCTGTGTTCGGCATCGGCGGCAGCTGCTGCGCCGCCGCTGGAAGAAGAGCTCGTCAATCCCAGCGAAGTGGTGTTCGAGAACGGCAAGGCCTATGCCGATGTCGGTGGTGGACAGCTGGAAGCGCTGCGCAGCCGCAGGCAGGGTGGCGAAACCGTCTACTACCGGCTGGTGCGCTACGACAACGAGTTCGGCTATGTCGGCAATGACGGCACGCCGACCCCGGCACTGGTCAGCAGCCACACCGAAACCATCGGCGTGACGCCTTACCGCTATAGCGGTGCTGGCCTGTACCGCCCGGATTTCTACAACAGCCCGTACAACCGCGATGCGCGCCAGCGCTACTGGGGCCCCGGCTACTTCGGCAGCTGCAGCCGCTATGACGGCTGCCGTGAAGTGCAGTTCGTGCCGCTGGTGCCTGTGTACCGTATCGGCAACTGACTGCGGGTGAGTGTTGGTGCTTGGTGGACGGCGGCCTTTGGGCCGCCGTTTCTGTTTTGGGGTGGTGGGTGTTTGGTGGGTTCCGGTTTGTGGGTGGTTCCCTCACCCCTAACCCCTCTCCCCAACCCCTCTCCCGTAAGGGGAGAGGGGCTTTGAGTCACGCAAATTGAGGCATGGCACGCAACTGCAGATTCAGCCCCTCTCCCCTTGCGGGAGAGGGGTTGGGGAGAGGGGTTGCTTTTCAGTGAACAACCCAAACGAACAAGGCGGCCAAAGGCCGCCTTGTTCGTTGCATCAACCGCATCAACCCTCAAACCAACACTCAGGCAGCGTCAGCCTGTTCGCGGCGCGGGCCTTCGACCAGCGCGCGGCCAACCATTTCCACCAGCAGATCCAGCTCGGCTTCGTCCATGCCGAAGTGCGGGGTGAAGCGCAGCGAGTTCTCGCCGCCGTGGATCACGTTGACGCCGTGCATGCGCAGCCATTCCTCGGTGGAGTTGGCGCCGTAGCATTTGAACTGCGGTGCCAGTTCGCAGGAGAACAGCAGACCGGTGCCCTGCACCTTGGTGATCAGGCCGCCGAGCTTGGCCTTCAGTGCCTCCAGCTTCTGCACGGCCTGTTCGCCACGCACGCGGATGTTGCTGCGCACCTCCGGCGACAGGCGGGCGAGGGTGGCGCAGGCCACGTCCAGCGCGCGCGGGTTGGTGGTCATGGTGTTGCCATACACGCCCTTGCGGTACAGGCCGGCGGCATGCTCGGTGACGGCCAGCACGCTGAGCGGGAACTGCGCACCGTTCAGTGCCTTGGAATAGGTTTCCATGTCCGGCGGGTCCAGTGTCTCGTAGCCCGGGTAGTCCACGAAGGACAGCGTGCCGTGTGCACGCAGCGCGGCCTGGATGGAGTCGATCAGCAGCAGGCTGCCGTGTTCGCGGGTGAGTTCGCGGGCCACCTTGTAGAAGCTGGCCGGCACGGCGCGGCCCGGGTCGCCTTCGCCCATCACCGGCTCCAGGAACACCGCTTCGATGAACCAGTTGTTGGCCTCGGCGTCGGCAAACACCTTGCGCAGCGCGTCTTCGTCATACGGCGGAATGGTGATGACGCTGTTCTCGCCGCGGTAGCTGGCCAGATGCTGGTCATAGGACTTTCGGCTGGAGTCGGAATACAGCGCCGGACGGTCGGTGCGGCCATGGAAGCTGCCCTTGATGACCACGCGCTTGATGGTGGCACCAGCATGGCGTGCGCCCGGATCGGTCTGCAGCTTGGCGTTGATGTCGGCGATGCGTGCGGCCAGGCCCACGGCTTCGGAGCCGGAGTTCAGGCACATGAAACGGGTGAACGGGCAGCCGCCGCGGCTGTGGCCGATTTCCTGCTGCAGCGCGCGGGTGAAGCGGCGCTGGGCCAGGCTCGGGGTCATGATGTTGGCCATCACCTGCGGCTTGGCGCCGGCAGCCATCACGTCGGCAGGGGTGTGGCCGAAGCCGAGCATGCCGTAGCCACCGGCGTCGTACAGCACCGCGCCCTTGAGCGAGATCACCCACGGGCCGCTGGCGGCCAGGGCGATGTACGGCACCACGGCGTCATCGGCGTAGAAGTTCACGAAGCCTGCCTGCATCGCGTCGATCTGGTCCTTCTCGTCCAGATCCAGCAGGTCGGCGGCTTCGTCCTTGATGCGTGCGTATTCGGCGGCAGCGGCGTCGATCGCGCTCACCAGATCGGGATGGGCAGCGGCCAGCCGTTCGATGGTGGCATCGTCCAGACCCGGGGTCAGGCGGGTTCCGGCGTGCGCGCGCAGCGGGGTGAGGGGGCCTAGTACGGTCATGCTCATCTCCAGAAAGTTGCTTGTCTATCCATTATCTGGAGATTCTGGTCGTTTGGCAGATATGATCTGCGCATATTCAATGGCAATTTCGTCGAATCGACGACAGGGATGGGCATTGTGAAGATTTCCGCCGCCGACGAGCGCCTGCTGTCCGTGTTGCGCGAGGATGCACGCGCCTCCACCGCCCAGATCGCCCGCCGCCTCGGGCTTTCACGTACCACCGTGCAGAGCCGCATCGACCGCCTGGAGCAGCAGGGGGTGATCGCCGGCTACACCGTGCGCACGCATGAGGACTACGAGCAGGGGCAGGTGCGCGCGCATGTGCTGATCACCGTGCTGCCGAAGAAGATGCCGGCGGTGGTCAAGGCGCTGCGCGACATTCCTGAAGTGCGCTCGCTGCATTCGGTGAGCGGCAACCACGACCTGATCGCGATGGTAGTGGTGGGCGGGGTGGGCGAGATGGACGTGGTCACCGACGCGATAGGCGCGCTGGACGGCGTGGAGCGCACGACCAGCGCGATCATTCTTTCCACCAAGTTCGAGCGGTGAGGGCAGGCTGGCCCACGCGGACCCCTTGATTCGGCCGAAACCCCACCGGGAGCTACAATGGTCGGCTTCCCCTGCACGATATTCCGGCCTTGAAGAAGTCCGATTTCCACTACGACCTGCCTGAAGCGCTGATCGCACAGGCGCCCCTGGCCGAGCGGTCGGCCAGCCGGCTGCTGCTGGTGCCGCCTGCGCCGGCGGCCTTCGATGACCGCCATGTGCGCGATCTGCCCGATCTGCTGCAGCCCGGCGATCTGCTGGTGTTCAACGACACCCGGGTGATCCCGGCGCGTCTGTTCGGGCACAAGGCCAGTGGTGGCCGCGTCGAAATCCTGATCGAGCGCCTGCTCGGCGGGCAGCAGGCGCGGGCGCAGATCGGCGCAAGCAAATCGCCCAAAGCCGGCAGCCGCATCACTCTGGATGCCGGTGGCGAGGCCGAAGTGCTGGGGCGCGATGGCGAGTTCTACGTGCTGCGCTTCAATGTTCCCGAGTCGTTGGAAGGCTGGCTGGTGCACGAGGGCCGGCTGCCGCTGCCGCCGTACATCCACCGTGAGCCCGGTGCCGACGACCGCGAGCGCTACCAGACCGTGTTCGCCAGACAGGTGGGCGCGGTGGCCGCACCGACCGCCGGCCTGCATTTCGACGAACCGCTGCTGGCGCGCCTGCGCGAGCGTGGCGTGCAGTTCGGCCATATCACCCTGCATGTGGGTGCCGGTACGTTCCAGCCCGTGCGCGTGGATGACCTGTCCCAGCATGTGATGCACCGCGAATGGCTGAACGTGGGTGCTGAGCTGGTGGAGCAGGTGCGACGCACCCGTGCGGCCGGTGGCCGTGTGATCGGTGTCGGCACGACCGTGGTGCGGGCGCTGGAAAGCGCCATGCGCGACGGCGAACTGCAGCCCTATGCAGGCGAAACCCAGATTTTCATAACGCCGGGTTACCGTATCCGCAGCGTTGATGCCATGGTCACCAACTTCCACCTGCCGGAGAGCACGCTGCTGATGATGATCAGCGCCTTCGCCGGCAAGGAGCGGGTGTTCGAGGCTTACGCGCATGCCATTGCCCAGGAATACCGGTTCTTCAGCTATGGCGATGCCATGCTGTTGTTTCCTTGTGGGGCGGGGAACGGGGAGTAGGGAACGGGGAGGGGTAGGCGCCCAGCCATTCACCCGCCCATTCCGATGCACCGATTCACCACCCGCCGCTTCCAGCGCCACCCATCCGCGGAACCCGCCGCTTCCCGGTTCCCACCACCCAGTTTCCGGCTTTAAACCCATGTCCAGACTGCAGTTCAAGCTCCAGACCACCGATGGCCGCGCCCGCCGCGGCCAGCTGTCCTTCCCGCGCGGCACCGTGGAGACCCCGGCGTTCATGCCGGTGGGCACCTATGGCTCGGTGAAGGGGGTGCTGCCCGAGCAGGTGCGTGCGCTGGGGGCGGAGATCATCCTCGGCAACACCTTCCACCTGTACCTGCGCCCGGGCCTGGACGTGATCGCCGACCACGGCGGCCTGCATGGTTTCTGCCGCTGGGACGGGCCGATCCTGACCGATTCCGGTGGTTTTCAGGTGTTTTCTCTGGCGCATCGCCGCAAGATCACCGAAGAAGGCGTCACGTTTGCCTCGCCGACCGACGGTGCCCGGGTGTTTCTGGGGCCGGAGGAGAGCATGAAGATCCAGAAGGTGCTGGATTCGGACATCGTCATGATCTTCGACGAGTGCACGCCGTACCCGGCCACCGAGGCGGTGGCGAGCAGATCCATGGAGCTGAGCCTGCGCTGGGCCCAGCGCAGCCGCAACGCGCATGACGCCATGGGCAACGATGCGGCGCTGTTCGGCATCGTCCAGGGCGGTGTGCATACCGACCTGCGCAGCCGTTCGGCCGAGGGTCTGCAGCAGATCGGCTTCGACGGCTACGCCATCGGCGGGCTGGCGGTGGGCGAGCCGGAGCACGAGCGCAATGCCATGCTCGACCACATGCACCCCATCCTGCCCAGCGACCGCCCGCGCTACCTGATGGGTGTGGGCCGCCCGGAGGATCTGGTGGAAGGCGTGGCCCGTGGCGTGGACATGTTCGACTGCGTCATGCCCACCCGCAACGCCCGGAATGGCCACTATTTCACCTCGTTCGGCACGGTCCGCATCCGCAACGCCAAGTACGAGCGGGACATGGACCCGATCGAGCCGGGCTGCGGCTGCCATGCCTGCACCAGCGGCTACACGCGCGCCTATCTGCGCCATCTGGACCGCTGCAACGAGATGCTGGCGCCCATGCTGGGCACCCTGCACAACCTGTTCTATTACGAAAAACTCATGGCCGACATGCGGGCGGCCATCGCCTCGGGAACCTTTCTGGCGTTCCGGGAGTCTTTCTACGCGGCACGGGGCCAGACGGTCCCGGCGCTGCTGGGGAGCTGACGTCGCATCGACGCGGGCCGGGACGATGTTCCGGGGTCGTGGCATACTTCACGGCTGACCCCGTTTCGCGGTATCCCGCTGGCCCCAGGCCGGGCAGGGTGCCGCCCAACACCAAGGACTACAAATGAATCTGATGGCCATCCTGCTTCCCGTCGCCCAGGCCGCCGCCCCGGGCATGGGTACGTTCCTGCTGCCGATCGCGCTGATCGCGGTCATGTACTTCCTGATGATCCGCCCGCAGATGAAGCGGCAGAAGGAGCACAAGGCCATGCTGGACAAGATCAGCAAGGGCGATGAAGTGCTGACCAACGGCGGCATCGCCGGCGTGATCACCGACATCGGCGACAACTTCGTCACCGTCGAAGTGGCTGACAACGTGCGCATCCGCGTGCAGAAGGGCGCCATCGGCAACGTGCTGCCCAAGGGCACGCTGAAGTCCGCCGCCTGAGCTTGACCCCCCTCCGTCACGTCGTGGCGCCGGGACGGTGCCGCGCAGGATCCTGCAATGCTTGAATTTCCACGCTGGAAGTACTTCCTGATTCTGATCGTTCTGGCGGTCAGCGCCCTGTACGCGCTGCCCAACATCTACCAGAAGGATCCGTCCGTGCAGATCACCGCCAACCGTGGCGGCCAGATCGACGATGCGCTCACTCAGCGCATGAGTGCGGCGCTGACCGAGGCGGGTGTCACCGCCAAGTCGGTGGCCAAGGAGGGGGATAACCTGATCGTCCGCCTGCCGTCGCTGGATGCGCAGAACCGCGCCAGCGAAGTGCTGCGCGAGAAGGCCGGCGAGAACTACACCGTCGCCCTGAACCTGGCCTCCACCGTGCCGGACTGGCTGGCCAACCTCGGCGGGAAGCCGATGGTGCTGGGTCTGGACCTTGTGGGTGGCGTGCACTTCGCCCTGCAGGTGGACCAGAAGGCCGCCGTGGACAAGCGTTTCGAGGCGTTCACCGAAGACGTGCGCACCACGCTGCGTGACAGCCGCGTGCGTTACCGCTCGGTGGAGCGTCGTGGCGAGAGCGACATCCAGGTGGTGCTGACCGATGCAGCCGACGCCGACAAGGCCCGCGTCGCATTGGCCAAGGCGCAGCCGACCTTTACCTATGCGGTGAACGGCGAGCGCATCACGGCTACCGTGCCGCAGACGGAAATGACCCAGATCGCCTCCGGCGCGATCGAGCAGAACCTGACCACCCTGCGCAACCGCGTCAACGAGCTGGGCGTGGCCGAGCCGATCATCCAGCGCCAGGGCGAAGACCGCATCGTGGTCGAGCTGCCGGGCGTGCAGGACACCGCCGAAGCCAAACGCATGATCGGCGCCACCGCGACGCTGGAATACCGCGCCGTGGTCGATGGCAACGCGCAGGACGCCGCCGACACCGGCCGCATTCCGCCGGAAGCCAAGCTGTACCGCGACCGTCGTGGCATGCCGGTGCTGCTGAACAAGCGCACCATCGTCACCGGTGACCAGATGGTGTCGGCTGCCGCCGCCACCGACCAGAACGGCATGCCGTCGGTCAGCGTCAAGCTGAACAGCGTCGGCGGCCAGCGCATGTTCGATTTCACCAGCGCCAACGTCGGCAAGCCGATGGCCGTGGTGTACACCGAGCGCATCCCGCAGGTGACCATGGTCAACGGCAAGGAAGAGCGCAGCTTCCGTGTCAAGGAAGAAGTGATCTCCGTGGCCAACGTCAACGGTGTGTTCGGCAAGGAGTTCCAGACCACGGGTCTGGAGAAGACCGAAGCCGACAGCCTCGCCAAGCTGCTGCGTGCTGGTTCGCTGGCCGCGCCGATGGACTTCGTCGAGGAATACGTGATCGGCCCGAGCCTGGGTAAAGAGAACGTGGAGCGCGGCGTGAAGGCGGTGATCTTCTCGTTCGTGTTCACGCTGGTGTTCTTCACCATCTACTACCGCATGTTCGGCGCGATCACCTCGGTGGCGCTGCTGTTCAACCTGCTGATCGTGGTGGCGGTGATGTCCATGTTCGGTGCCACCATGACCCTTCCGGGCTTTGCCGGCCTGGCCTTGTCGGTGGGTCTGTCGGTGGACGCCAACGTGTTGATCAACGAGCGCATCCGAGAGGAACTGCGCTTGGGCATGCCTGCCAAGAAGGCCATCGCCGAAGGCTATGAACGTGCCTCGGGCACCATCCTGGACGCCAACCTCACCGGCCTGATCGTCGGCGTGGCCCTGTACGCCTTTGGTACCGGCCCGCTGAAGGGCTTCGCCCTGACCATGATCATCGGTATTTTCGCCTCGATGTTCACCGCGATCACCGTGTCGCGCGCTCTGGCGACGCTGATCTACAGCCGTCGCAAGAAGCTGACCACCGTCGCGATCTGATCGGGAAGAGACTGACTACATGAAACTGTTTCCACTCCATATCGTCCCGAACGACACCAACATCGACTTCATGCGTCACCGTAAGCCGGTGCTGGTGTTGATGGTGGTGCTGCTGCTGGCCTCCTTCGCCATCATCGGTTTCAAGGGGTTCGACTACGCGCTGGAATTCACCGGCGGCACCGTGGTGCGTACCCACTTTGAAAAGTCCATCGACGCGGACAACGTACGCGAGCGCCTGGCCAAGGCCGGCTTCGAGAATGCCCAGGTGCAGAGCGTGGGCGGCGGCAACGACGTGATGATCCGCCTGCAGCCGGACGGTGAGCACAACAACGCCGCCGATGCCGCCCAGCAGGTCGCCGAGAAGGTACGCGTGGCCGTGACCAGCGAGGCCAACCCCGCCACCGTGCAGCCGGGTGAGTTCGTCGGCCCGCAGGTGGGCAAGGACCTGGCCATGAACGGCATCTACGCCACCTTGTTCATGGTGATCGGCTTCCTGATCTACATCGCCGCGCGCTTTGAATGGAAGTTCGCCATCGTGGCCAGCATCACGGCCTTCTTCGACCTGATCCTGACGGTGGCCTACATGTCGCTGGTCGGGCGTGAGTTCGACCTGACCGTGCTGGCCGGCATGCTGTCGGTGATGGGTTTCGCCATCAACGACATCATCGTGGTGTTCGACCGCGTGCGCGAGAACTTTCGCAGCCTGCGCGTGGAGCCGCTGGAAGTGCTGAACCGCTCGATCAACCAGACGCTGTCGCGTACGGTGATCACCGCGGTGCTGTTCTTCCTGTCCGCACTGGCGCTGTACCTGTACGGAGGCGAGTCGATGGAAGGCCTGGCCGAGACCCACATGGTCGGTGCCGTGATTGTGGTGATCTCTTCGATCATCGTGGCCGTGCCGCTGCTGAGCATCGGTCCGTTCAAGGTCAGCAAGCAGGACCTGCTGCCCAAGGCCAAGGACGAGGAGGCGCTGGCCCGTCGCCCGTGACGGCAGCCTTCACGCACACCGGAAAAGCCGCGCATCGCGCGGCTTTTCTTTTGCCTGCGACAACAGCGTCCTTGCAGGCTTTCCATGCGGTGGCGTCGGTTGTGTTCGCTGCGGGCGCACACTACGATCCTTCGGGTTCGGCGCCCGCCGTTGCAGCCCTCTGCTGAAGGCGATGCGGCGCTGGTTTCCTGCTTACCCAACCGAGGTTTTCATGGTCATCAAACCGCGTGTGCGCGGCTTCATCTGCGTCACCACCCATCCGACCGGTTGCGATGCGGCGGTCAAGGAACAGATCGACTACATCAAGTCCCAGCCCAAGCTGGCCAATGGCCCGAAGAAGGTGCTGGTGCTGGGTGCCTCCACCGGCTATGGCTTGGCCGCGCGCATCACCGCCGCCTTCGGCAGCGACGCCGCCACGCTGGGTGTGTTCTTCGAGCGCCCGGGCACCGACAGCAAGCCGGGCACGGCGGGCTGGTACAACTCGGCGGCGTTCGAGAAGTACGCGCACCAGGCGGGTCTGTACGCACGCAGCGTGAATGGCGATGCGTTCTCCGACGAGGTGAAGCAGAAGGTCATCGAAATCATCAAGGCCGATCTGGGTCAGGTGGACCAGGTGGTCTACAGTTTGGCCGCGCCGCGCCGCAAGCACCCGAAGACCGGTGAAGTGATCAGCTCCACGCTCAAGCCGATCGGCGAGCCGATCACGCTGCGCGGGCTGGATACCGACAAGGAAGTGCTGACCGAAACCACACTGCAGCCGGCCACCGTCGAGGAGATCGCCGGCACCGTGCAGGTGATGGGCGGCGAGGACTGGCAGATGTGGATCGACGCACTGCTGGAAGCCGGCGTGCTGGCACCGGGTGCGACCACCACCGCCTTCACCTATGTGGGCGAGGAGATCACCCAGGCCATCTACTGGAACGGTTCCATCGGTGCTGCCAAGAAGGATCTGGACAACAAGGTCAAGGACATCCGCGGCAAGCTGCAGGGCATTGGCGGCGACGCGCGCGTGTCGGTGCTCAAGGCCGTGGTGACCCAGGCCAGCTCGGCCATTCCGACCATGCCGCTGTACCTGTCGCTGCTGTTCAAGGTGATGAAGGAAGCCGGCACGCACGAAGGCTGCATCGAGCAGTTGGATACGCTGTACGACATCCTCTACAACGGCCCGCAGGGGGGCGCGAATGCCGTCGACCATATCCGCCGTGAGCTGGTGGATGGCAAGGGCCGCGACATCGCGCTGGTGGACGAGGAAGGGCGCCTGCGCGCGGACTACAAGGAAATGGCACCGGAGATCCAGAGCAAGGTGCTGGAGCTGTGGCCGCAGGTGACCAACGAGAACCTGTACGAGATCAGCGACCTGGCCGGCTACAAGGCCGACTTCCTGCGCCTGTTCGGCTTCGGCATCGACGGCGTGGATTACGACGCCGATGTAAGCCCGGACGTGCCGATCAAGGACATCGTCGAGGTCTGATGCCGGGCGTTGCCGGCTGAAGAAAAAGCCCCGCATTGGCGGGGCTTTCTTTTGTCTGCGTCCCGATTCCTCTCCCTGTGGAAGAGGGACGTTGAAGCAGACGCCCGATCAACCGAACTCGAAATCCATCTGCGCGGTCGGCGGGCCGATGAACTCGCCTTCCACGTAGTCCACGCCGGCGCTGAAGAGCAGGCTCATGGTGCTGGCGTCGGTGACGAATTCGGCGATGGTCAGGATGCTGGCTTCCTGTGCCTTGCCGGTGATCTCGCGGGTCTTGTCCAGCTGTTCCTTGGCCTGCGCCGGGTCGGCGGTGAAGCTGCTGTCCAGCTTGAGGAAGCCCGGCTGGAAGTGGGCCAGCAGCTGGAACGAATCCAGGCCCGAGCCGAACTGCTCCAGACCGACCTTGCAGCCCATCTTGGCCACGTCGGCCAGAAACTGCTGTGCGGTGCGCAGGTGGGTGAAGACCTTCGCCTCGGGAACCTGCAGCCACAGCTGGCTGCCGTCCACGCTCTGCACCGCCAGCTCGTTGCGGATCACGTCCAGCAGCACCGGGTCGGTGAAGGACTCCGGCGTGATGCGCACCATCAGGTGGGTGCGGTGACCGGCACGGCGGCGTTCGCCCAACGCACGGATGGCGTGCATCACCACCCAGCGGTTGATCGGCGCCATCAGCTCGTGGTCCTGCGCGATGGGCAGGAAGGTGATCGGGCTGACCAGCTCGCCGTTGTTCTCCATGGCCAGCGAGGTGTCGTACAGCTGCATCGGCTCGCCCATCAGGTTCAGCACCGGGCGGAAGCGCAGCTGGAAGCCTTCGCCTGCCAGTGCTTCCTGCATGCGCTGCACCCAACGCTGGATGCGTTCTTCCTCGACGCGGTCAGCCGCACCCGGGTCAAACACCTTGACCGTGTTGCCGCCCAGTTCCACTGCTGCGCGGGTGCAGTCGTTGGCGCGGCTGAGCACCTGGCCGACGCTGGCGATCTTCTCGCCCACCTGCACGCCGCCGATGCTGACGGTGACGGTGGCCGAACGGTCGCCGATGCTGAACACATGCGCGGAGAAGCCGTTGCGCACGCGCTCGGCCAGGTCGTTGGTGTGGGTGTACTGGCCCTGACTGAGCAGGGCGAAGCTGTGCTCGCCGAAGCGCGCCACCTGCGCGTCCTCACCGATGACCTTGGCCAGCTGGTGGCCCATGGCGGCGATCAGCGCATCGGCCGAATCCAGGCCGATGTCGGGCAACAGGCGGTTGTAGTGGTCCGGCTCGACCAGCAGGAAGCCGTACTGGCCATCGCTGCGGCTGACCTGGGCCACCGCGTTCTCCAGCTGCACCATGAAGGTGGGGCGGTTGAGCAGGCCGGTGACCTGGTCGCGCTGGCGCAGTTCTTCCACTTCGCGCGCAAGCTCGGGGTCGAACTCCTCGCGGCGGCGGAACACCACCTGCAGGCAGGATTCGCCTTCATAGGTAGCGGGAGTGAATTCCATGGTCGCCGGGAAGGTTTCGCCGCTCTGGTTGCGCGCATGCACTTCATACTGCGGCGGCGGCGTCTCGCCCTTGCTCAGCGACTTGAGCAGGTTCTTGAAGTCCTCCACGCACTGCGGTGCCACCATGTCCAGCAGCGAGATGCCTTCCACGTCCTCGAAGTCCTCGTACCCGAACATTTCCAGGTAGGCCTCGTTGGCGCGGATGTGCATGCCTTCGTGGACGTAGGCGATGGGGTCGCGTGAAGACGAGATCAACGCATCACAGCGGCGCTCGGTCTCGCGCATCTGCACTTCGATGCGGCGCAGGCCACGGCGCGCCTGCAGGTCGGTCCATTCATTGCGCACCACCGACAGCAGGTGATCAGGCTGGTGGCGCAGGGCGATGGTGCGGATGCCGTTGGCCGCCGAATCCAGCATCAGCTGCGCATCCACCTGGTCGGCCAGCAGGATCATCGGGATGTCCTTGCCACTGGCGGCCACCTGCTGGGTGAGCAGCAGCTGCGGGATGCTGTACGAGTTTGCCGCCAGCACCAGATCGATGGGCTGGCTGGCCACAGCCTGGATCAGCTCGTCCGGGCTTTGCGGCCGGAAGGGGCGCACGGCGATGCCGCTGTTGCGCAAGGTACTGACGATGACCTCGGCATTCTCGGCGCTGTCGTCAACGATCAGCAGGCGCAAGGTTATGTCTTTGGCATTCTGCATTCAGGACTCCCTTCAGACCGGCTTTAATACACGATGGCGGGTCATGGCGTCTATGCGCGGACCCCTTGATGATCGGCCCACGCGGCCCGCGGGACTGTCTACGCGGTCACACGACCTGGCCTGCGGCATGGCCGGACGCCCATGCCCACTGGAAGTTGTAGCCTCCCAGCCAGCCGGTGACATCCAGCACCTCGCCGATGAAATGCAGGCCCGGCACCAGTTGTGATTCCAGCGTGGAGGAGGACACCTTGCGGGTATCCACGCCCCCCAGGGTGACCTCGGCGGTGCGGTAGCCCTCGCTGCCACTGGCCACCAGTGGGAAATCGGAAAGCAGGCTGGCGGCGGCAAGCAGCTCGCGCTCGTCCAGCTGCCGCACCGGCTTGTCCTTGAGCCACTGCTCGCACAGGCGCAGCGCCAGGCGGCGCGGCATCACCTCGGCCAGCACGGTGCGCAGCTCCGAGGCGCCGCGCTCGCGCTTCATGCTGCGCAGCCAGTCCAGCGCGTCGCGGTCGGGCAGCAGGTCCAGGCGCAGGTCGTCGCCGGGCTGCCAGTAGGAGGAGATCTGCAGGATGGCCGGGCCACTGATGCCCCGGTGGGTGATCAGCATCGAGTTGCGGAAGCTCTGGCCATTGCAGCGCACCTCGACCGGCAGGGCCACACCGCTCAGCTCGGCGAAGCGTTCCTGGTGCTTGCCGCTGAGGGTCAGGGGCACCAGCCCGGCGCGGGTGGGCAGCACGTCGTGGCCGAAGCGCCGCGCCAGCTCGTAGCCGAAGCCGCTGGCACCCATGCTGGGAATGGACAGCCCGCCGGTGGCGACCACCAGCGAGGCGCAGTGGAACAGGCCCTGACTGGTGCGCACGCGGAAGCCATCGGCGCCGCGCTCGATGTCCTGCACGCTGCACTCGGTGCGCAGCTGCACGTTGGCCGCCGCGCATTCGTCCAGCAGCATGCGCACGATCTGCTTGGAAGAGATGTCGCAGAACAGCTGCCCCAGTTCCTTCTCGTGGTAGGCGATGCCGTGCCGCTCGACCATGTCGATGAAATCGCCGGGCGTGTAGCGCGCCAGTGCCGACTTGCAGAAGTGCGGGTTGGCGGAGAGGAAGTTGGCCGGGGTGGTGCCGGTATTGGTGAAATTGCAACGGCCACCACCGGACATCAGGATCTTCTTGCCCGGTTTGTTGGCATGGTCGATCACCTGCACGATGCGGCCACGCTGGCCGGCGGTGAGCGCACACATCAGGCCGGCCGCGCCGGCACCGATCACCAGCACGTCACAGCGCACGGTTGTCATCGCCACGCCCGCTTACTCCGCCGGGCGCTTGCGCCAGCTGGGAATCACATCCAACTGCATCTGGTCGTTGATCAGCTGCACCTCGCCGTCCTGGATCAGCACGCTCCAGCGCATGGCGCGCTGCAGCTGGGTGCCCCACAGTTCGACGAATTCGCCCGGCAGGTCCAGCACCGACAGATTGTTGAAGCGCGTCAGGTGCTTGCTCTGCTTCTGCCACCAGATGTCCGAGGCATTGCCGCCGTAGTTGATCACCTGCACGCGGCCACTGCGGTTGCAGGCCTTGCGGATGCGCGATTCGTCCGGGTGCCCCAGGTCGATCCACTGCGCGATGTCGCCGGTGTAGTCGTGCTCCCACAGGTCCGGCTCGTCGTCGGTGCTCAGGCCACGGCCGAACTCCAGACGGTCGTCGGCATTCAGTGCGAAGGCGAGCAGGCGCACCATCAGGCGCTCGTCGGTTTCGGACGGGTGCTGGGCCAGGGTCAGGTTGTGGGTCGCGTAGTAGCCGCGATCCATGTCGCTGATCTGAAGCTCGGCCTTGCGGATGGTGGCGGTGAGGGCCATGGGGTTACCGGTGTACAAAGACCGGTAATGATAATGCCTGGCCCATTCCAGAGCCCGATCGCGCGTGAGTGACCTGCTGCTGCCCAGTCATCTGCAACTGGCTCCCGGCCCCTGGGCCAGCCTGCTGGACGGCCTGTGCGCGCGGTTTCCGGGTGTTTCGCGTGCGCAGTGGGAGGATCGCTTCCGGCGTGGGAGGGTGCAGGGCAGCGACGGTGCACCGCTGTCTCCTGCGCAGCCGTGGCGCGTGGGGCAGCAGATCCGCTACTTCCGCGAGGTGGCTGACGAGCCGGTCGTGCCGTTCAGTGCGCAGGTGCTGTACCAGGACGCGCACCTGCTGGTGGCCGACAAGCCGCACTTCCTGCCGGTGGTGCCTGCAGGTAGGCATGTGCGCGAGACCCTGCTGGCGCGGCTGGTCGCCGATACCGGCAATGCGGCGCTGGCGCCGCTGCACCGTATCGACCGGGGCACCGCAGGCCTGGTGCTGTTCTCCTGTGACCCCGCCAGCCGCGCCGCGTACCAGCAGCTGTTCACCCGGCGCCTGATCGACAAGCACTACGAGGCGCTCGCCCCTGCGTTGCCTGAGCGTGTGTTTCCGATGGTGCGGCGCAGCCGTCTGGTGGCGGGAGAGCCGTTCTTCCGCATGGCCGAGACCGACGGTGCGCCCAACGCCGTCAGCCGCGTCGAGGTGCTGGAGCAGAATGGCCCGGTCTGGCGCTATGGCCTGCAGCCGGTGACCGGGCGCAAGCACCAGCTGCGGGTGCACATGGCGGCGCTGGGCGCGCCGATCATCGGTGACGACCTGTACCCGCAGCTGTGCCAGCGCGGGCCGGATGATTTCAGCGCGCCTCTACAGCTGCTGGCGCGGCGGCTGGCATTCACCGACCCGCTCAGCGGCCAGCGCAGGGAGTTCCAGAGCGGGCGCCAGCTGGCGCTCTAGCTGCTCAGCGGTTCTGGGCCAGCCAGCGGTCCAGCTGCGAGGCGAAGGCCTGGCGGTCGCGCGGGTGCAGCGCAGCCGGGCCGCCGGTCTGGATGCCGGCACCGCGCAGTTCT